>JAPORV010000088.1 GCA_026710055.1 Aestuariivita sp. | reverse complement strand
GCGGGCAGGAGCGACCGTCGCTGCGGTGCGAGCTGCGTGGCGTGAGCGCTGGCACGACGACAGCCCGGACGGGCTGCCGGTGCTGGATGACGTGGCCGCGGCGGCTGCTGCTCGGCGGGCTGCTGCTGTGCGGCGTGTCGCTCGCAGCGCACCCGGTGCCACGTCGCCGCGCATGGCTGAGCGTGACGCTGTGGATGCGTGCGCCGCCGATGTGGCTGCTGCTGTCGAGCGTGAGCGGGCTGCCCGAGCCCGGATCGGCGCAGCCAGTACTGATTTTGCGGCGGCTGCGGCGCTGCATGACGCCACGGCGCACGTCGCTGCCGGGGCGCATCGGGCTGCTGTGGTGCGGCGTGACGCTGCCGCTGCCCGGCTCGCTGAGACCGAGCGGATCGCCGGGATCGCCTGCGCGCCGCGCACACTGCTGCGGCTGCCCGACCGTGACGCCGCTGAGCGGCGAGACCATCACCGCGGCCTGATCGCCGCAGCAGCCGCAGCGCACGTCGTCGCTGACGCCGACGCCGCTGTGAAGGGTCTAGCGATGGCGGCCACGGGCGTACAGGGTCCCGCCGGGGGTGGTCAGCCGACGGCGGTGAGCGTGACGGGCTCGGTGACGGGCTGCGGCGTGTCCGCACGCTCACGCTGGCGACGGTCGGCGTGTCGTGCGGCGACGCTGGCGCATGTCAGCAGCAGCCTGGCGCGGCGTGCGTCGTCCGGTGAGCACCACGGGCGGCGGGCGATGTCGAGCGCTTCGCCGAGCAGCCGATCCGGGGCAGCATCGAGCAGCTCGTCGAGCTGGCGTCGAAACGTCGGATCGGCGGCTCGCCAGCGGCGCACCGTCCGCACGCTCACACCAGCAGCCGCAGCGCAGCCCGCCACGGTGCCAGCCGCTTCAGCGACGGCCAGCACGACACGCCGACCGTCGCCAGAAAATTCGCCGTCAGACGTGACACGCACGCCGCCAGATTAGCCGCCGCAGACGATGCAAATTCGAGCCGTATTCGCCGCCGCACACCAGGCAAAAGTCCGTCACAGTTCGCCGCCGCCGCCGCAAAATCGTCGCGCCGAAACGCCGAAACCTGTTCGCCGGCAGAAAAACACCGCTTAGTCGCGGGCGGTCGATCCGCCCCGAACTTTGGCACCCCCCTACCATCGAGCCGGGCGGCGGGCGGCGGGCGGCTCGATGGTGGGGCTGGCGGGTGGTCAGCGTGTCGGTCGGTTGCGGCGCTGCCGGCGGGGATAGTGCCGCAGATTGCGCTCGTCAATTTTGTAGTCGCCGCCGCCTGTGCGGCGGATGCGTTCGCTGCTGGCGTCGGCTTCGCGGGCGATGTCGATGCGCTGGCGCCCGGACAGATTCGGGCGGCGTGTCGTCACGACTCGAACGGCCAGGTGCGCGCTGTTGCCGAGCTTGATGCTGCGCCCGTCGTGGCGCTTCTTGAGCTTCTTGTCTTTCCAGCCGTCCGGTGCCCAGACGCCGAGCTCTCGGGCGGTGAGGAGTAGCGGCTTGTCGGGCTCGCCGACGATGTCGCGGGTCTGCCGTCGGCCAGCGGCATCGACGGCGGTGAGCACGGCGAGGACGATGTCGCGGCTCATGCGCTGGCGGCGGCGATGCGGCGTGCTAGCAGCGGCGTGATGCGTCCGGTGGTGATGTCGGCGGTGATCGACCGCAGCACGTGGCGCACGTCGTCGAGCGTGAGCAGCTTGTCGGCGTCGTCGAGCCTGGCGGCGGTCTCGGCCAGCACCTGCGCCCGAGCGTCGGCCACGTCGTCGCTGTCGGCGGCCACGTCAGCGAGCAGCACGTCGTCGATGTCGTGCCGGCTCACAGCGGCCTGCCTGGCGTGTCGAGCCGTCCGGGGATGATGCAGCCGTCGGCGGCCACGTCATCGAGCATGTCGGCGGTGATGACGCTCACATCGAGCAGCGCCCCTTCGACGAGCGGGATGGTGAGCCCGCTGTCGTCGGCGGTCAGCAGCAGCGGCTTCACGCCGCGCTGTCCCCAGCGTCCGAGCGTGCTGCGGTCGAGCAGCAGCGGGCCGCCGGGTGCGGACACGTAGCGGCGGCGCCCGCGGCCGTAGGCGTCGGTGATCTCGGCGATGGTGACGGGTGCGCCGGGGCGGGGTTCTGGCTCGCCGCGGTAACTGTCGCCAGTGTCGTCGTCGAGCCGCCAGTCGTCGTCGTAGTCGCGCCGCCAGTCGTCGTAGTCGTTCCTGTCGATGCGGTCGGCTGCGTCGCTCATGTCGTCGAGCACGGCGCACCATTGAATCCAGGCGATGTGCTCGGCTGCGGCGGCAGCAGCAGCGTCGGGCGTCGGGCTGGCGTGGCGGCTCACAGCGGCACGCCTGGCGTGATGCGTCCGCGTATGATCCCGCCGGCGGCGGCCACGTCATCGAGCACGTCGTCGTCGTAAACGTCGGCGTCTTCGTCGAACTTGACGCCGAACTCTTGGGCTGCTTCAGCGTTGGCCGTGTCGCCGTCGATGCCGTCAGCGAGCCGCATCCGCACGTGCGCGCGGGCTGCGGCGATCCGCTTGGCGTCGTTGCCGTCCGCGAGCCGGTCGTCGTCGGTGGCTTCTAGTTGGCCCCCGTCGGGCACGTCGTCGTCGATCCCGCCGTCGGCGGCGATGCGGACGCCGTGATTTCGGATTGCGTCGGCGATGGCCGTGTCGGCGTCGATGCCGTCTGCGATCCGCTGCCGCACCAGGTCGAGCGCTGCGGTGATCCGTTCGCCGTCGATGCGGCGGTGCGGCTCGGTGAGCGCAGCGTCGTCGTCGGGCAGCGGGCTCTCGGGGGTGGTGGCGTGGTTGCTCACGGCGTCACCGCCTGCGGGTGGTGGTCATGGTGGGGGTTCCTTTCGGGGGTGGTCAATGGTCGAGCTTGTCAGCCGTCTGTGACATCGAGCAGCGGTCGATCCGGGGCGGCTGCGGCGGCCAGAAATTCAGTACTGGCTCACGTCCGGCGTGTACCGAATCCGGGCCGCGTACTACTAGTAAGCGGCAGGGAAAGGGTGGCGGCGAGCCGTCCATCGCTGGCCAGGGTTCCCTGCGGGGGGTGGTCGGTGGTCATGGCTGCGGCGCTGCTGTCTGTCACGCTCACGACGCCGCCCGGATGTCGTCGGTCTCGCCGCGGCGCTCCCGGATCGCCGCGCTGTGCAGCTCGCCCCAGATGTGCTTGGCGTCGTGCTGCGTGAGCGTCGGGTCGTCCGCTTGGATCGCTGCGAGACCTGCCCGACGGGCGCTTGATGGCGTCCAGGCTGCGCCGTCGTGGCGGGGGTGCGAGTCGTCGAGCTGCGCGGCGAGACCGCCGAGCGTCATCCCGCCGCGACGGTGCGCGACGGCGACACGTCCGGCGATGATGGTCTCGGGGCGTGCGGGGCGTCCGAGTTTGGTGCCGCGGCTGCGGGTGACGGCCAGCGCTCGGGTGGTGTCGGCGGCGATGCTGTCTCGCACGAACCTGCTGGCCGCGGCTATCGACGTGGCCGCCAGCCGCCCGGCGGGCGTTGATGTGTCGAGCCCGTAATCGACGATGGCCAGATGCCAGCCGTGCGCTTCGCTGCGGTCGAGCAGCTCCAGCAGCCCCCGCGGGTCTCGGGTGAGCCGGTCGAGCCGGGCAGCCACCAGCACGTCATAGTCGCCGCGGTCGAGCGCATCGAGCAGCGCCGACAGTCCAGCACGGTCGCCCGGGCTCACCATCCCGCTCGTGCCGTTGTCTCGGGCTGCGCCGGTCAGCTCGTAGCCGCGGGCGGCGCAGTAGGCGGTGACGACTTGCGTCTGCGCTTCGATGCCGAGCTCTTGCTCGCCGGTCGAGACACGGCAATAGCTGGCGGCTCGGGGCTGGCGTTCGGCGGCCACGTCGTCGAGCGTGCGAGCCCGTCTGTCTGTCTTGATCGGGCGGCCTGTCCGGCGGCGCGGTGCGGTGTTTGTCATGCCCCCATTATGGCACAATCGTTTGATTACGCCAAATAGGGGGTGCGAGCGGCTCTCGCAGCGGCTCTATCAGCGGTAAGCTGCCGGTCGATGCGGCGACCGACGAACTACCCGCGCAGGGTCACCGTCCGCTTGTGCGAACGTGACTATCAGCGGCTCGTCGATCTCGCGGACGGCACGCCGGACGTGAGCCCGGCAGCGCTGGCACGGCAGTGTCTAGTCGCCGGTCTCGGCGTCGTCCGTGAGCGTCGGCGGGGGCGGCGGCGTCGATCTATCACCACCGAAAGGACACCATGAAACCGACCATCCGCATAGCGCTCGCCGTCGTAGCGGTGCTCGCTGTCACCGCCAGCACCGTCGTCGCCGCTGCGTCATGGCAGCTCGCCGGACGGGCACAAGACGGCTCGCCGGTGGTATCGCATCAGCTAATCGACTTCGAGCACATCGAGGGCGACTTCGCCGAAATTCGTCTACGGCCAGGGCTCTACCGAGTAACGACGATCAACCAAGAGTTCAACGTTGATCGCAACCCCGAGGGTCGCTTTGGGCTCAGCCGCAATGGCCAGACGATGATGACGGCGAGCGCCGCGCTCGACCAGGAATTCATCTATGACGTGTTCACTGTTCCGCCGCTGTTCCCAGACTCGGACAAACTCCAGCCCGAAGGCCAGGGAATAGGGCGACATGGCTACCGGCAAACCGGTCTGTGGTATGCCGAACTGTGCGCGATGTTCGGCGATGCGGATCAATACCACTTCTATGATCGCGAGCACACCGGGTCGCAATTGTTCCGTGTCGGCCCGAATGGTCATTGCCCGGCTGGCCCGTTGTACGTGCAAATCATCGACGAAACCGACGCAACAGGCGTTGATTACGGCATCGCCGGTCGAGCGCCGAGATCGCCCTTCGGCCATGACAGGGGCGCGATCCTGTTTGAGCGGCTAGCCAGGTAGTCCAGCCCCACAATCCGGGCGCTGGCGTCGTCCTGGCGGCTCTCAGCGCACCCGATCCGCCCCGATCCGGGCGCTAACGACGGTCTCGCTGCTGTCGAGCCCGCAGCCGTCGCCGTCCGGGGCGTCCATGCCGGGCAGGATCGGTGCGGCGTCACGGGCTGCCCGGTCGGCGATCACAGCAGCCCGATCAGCTCGTCCACGTCGTCGAGCATCCGCTCGGTGGCGCGCCGTCGCTGGCGGTGGTGCTGCGCCAGGCGTCTGGCTGCGGCTCGCTGCTGCGGCGTCGTCTGGCGGTGCGGCTCGGCTCGCAGCCGGTCGAGCAGCACGTCGAGCCGCCGCATCAGCCGAGCGTCGCCGTCGCCGTCGTCCCAGATGCCGAGCACGATGTCGCCGCCGATCTCGTCACGGGTGGCCGTCATCGCAGCGCCGCCAGCTCGTCAGCCAGGCCGTCGAGCCGCTCGGTCAGCGCCGCCAGCAGCCGAGACCGCTGCCGCGGGTCGCGGGCACGGTGATGCTCCCGCTTGATGCGGTCGAGCGCATCAGCGGCAGCGGCAGCGTCCCGCGCCCAGCGACGCCATCCGGGCGGTGCGGCGTCCAGCGCAGCGCTCAGCCGATCCTCAGCCGCTGCCCGAGCCCGGTGCGGCGACGGATCAGCGACGGCACTGCTGCGGCCGCGGCGGGCGGTGGGGGTGGTGGTCATGGTGTCTGTCCTCCTGCTGTGGGGGTGGTCGAACGGTCGGCGTCGTCCGGATCAGGCCAGCGCATCCAGGCGGCGACGCAGATGCAGTCGTCGATGTGGCTGGCGAGCCATCGCTCGCCGTCGAGCCTGGCGAGCGTGGCGTCACCAGCAGCGTCGCCGATCTCGGCCATCAGCGCGAGCCGCTCACGGCGGGGCGTGTCGGCGGCCATGCGCTGCCAGCGGATCAACAGACGATGCAGCCGGCGCTCCGTGCGCTGCTGGCGGCGTCGAGCACGTCGAGCCGCCGACGGGGTGATCGGGGGTGCGGTAATGGGCATGGTGTGGCTCTCCTCCAGGGTCGCCGGGATGGTCGGTGGTGGTCAGGCGAGCAGCCGCTCGGCGAGCGAGCCGCCGGGGTGGCGCAGCAGCCGCACGACGTGGCCTGCGGCGGTGCGGCGGGACTTGGCGAGCCGCAGCTCGACCGGCTGGCTCAGCGGTCGATCAGCGGCTGCGGTCGGCGGGGGCGGCTCGGCTGGCTCATCGACGTGCATCAGCAGCACGGCGTCGGCGTCTTGCTCCAGCGCCCCGGATTCTCTCAGGTCGGCAAGTCTCGGTCGGCGGCGCTGGCGGTCGCTGTCCGGGCCGCGGTTGAGCTGCGCGGCGGCCAGCACGGCGCAGCCCAAGTCATCGCCGAGCGCTCGCAGCCCGCGGGTGATGGTCGCCAGCTCGGTCGCGCGGGTGGTCTCGGTCGATCCGGGGGTGACAAGTTGCAGGTAATCGACGGCGATCAGGCCGAGCCCGTCGATGCTGCGAGCGCGGCGGGCGATGCTGCCGACCGTCTGGCGGGGGGCGTCGTCGATATGGATCGGCGCACGCTCCGGGCGCTCCCGGATGCCACGCTCGACCGCACGCCAGGCGGCTGCCTGCTCACCGTCGGGCAGCGTGTCAGGCCACGCAGCGACACGGGCATCAGCCAGCAGCGACCGCTCGGCGATGCTGTCGGCGTTCATCTCCATCGAGCAGAACAACGTCGGCCTGCCGGCCGCGGCCGCGGCTTTCGTCATCGCCAGCAGCAGCGACGACTTGCCGACGCCGGTGCTGCCGCCGACGACGATCAGCTCGCCAGGCCGCCAGCCGCCGAGCACGGCATCGAGCGTCGCCAGCCCGGACGGGCAGGCGTCAGCGTGCGATTCCGCGGCTGCTAGCCGTGCGTCGCTCGCATCGTCGAGCGTCACCGTCGGCGTGATGCGGCTGCTGGCGCAGGCGGCGTCGAGCAGCCCGGCGCAAGCAGCCGCCGCAGCGTCAGCGTCGCCGGCGAGCGCAGCGGCACGGGTGATCTCAGCCCCGGCAATCATCATCCGCCGCCTGGCGGCCATCGACCGCACCCTGCGGGCGGCGTCCATCGCAGCGCTCGACGGCGGGGCGCTTTGCAGCATCGCTAGCAGCTCATCGCTCGCACCGCCGCCGATGTCGAGCCGCTGGCGTGCGGCGTCGGGCAGCGTGTCCAGCACAGCGACCGGATCGACGGCTCGACCGTCCGCCCGCAGCCGCAGCACCGCATCCCAGACGGCGACGTGCGCCGGTCGATGGCAATCTTCGGGCATCAGCCCGGTCGATGCGATGGCGTCAGCGTGCTCGGCGCTTTGCATCGCCGAGCCGAGCGCCGCGCTTTCGCTGTCGAGCGAGCACGGCGGTGTCAGCGTCACGGGTGATGTCATGGTGATGCTCCTGTCTGTGGTGCGGTCGGTAGGGCGGGTGATCCGGGGCGGGCAGCTCGCACAGCGTCGAGCCATGCGGCGGCGGTCTCGGCGGCGTCGGCGTCAGCGACGGCGAGCGCTGCGGCAGCTCGGGCGACCCGGCCGCGGTGATGGTCGATGCGTTCGGCGGCGTCACGGTCGGGCAGACGCAGCAGCGTGCGCGGCGCGCAGGCGATCCCGGCGATCCGCTCGATGTCAGCCAGCCGGGCAGCAGCCACGTCACGCCGCTCGACGGCTCGACGATGCGCCCCAGCGGCGACATGGCAGCCCGGATCGGCCAGCGCGGCGCATCGAAATTCAGTACTGGCTCGCTCCGGGGCGCTGTCTGCGGCGTTGATCCGGGCTCGGGCAGCCCGCGCACGCTCGACCGCGGCGGCCACGTCGGCGGCCACGGCGTCGATGGCGTCACGCTCAGCCATGCGCTGCGTCACCGCTCCGGGTGCGCTGCGAGCGACACGCCGCACAGCAGCAGCCAGCAGCCCGCGGGCAGCAGCAGCGTCGGGCGGGGGCGCGGCACGCTCGATCTCGCCACGCTCAGCCGCAGCCGCCCGACGGGCAGCGACAGCGGTCTCAGCGTCGGCCAGCGTCACCACGGGCGGCGGCGGCATCGACGGCGGCGGCTCGGGTGGTGGCAGCACCGGCGGCGGGGGTGGTCGATCCGGGGCGGGCAGCACCGGCAGCAGCGGCTCGCTGGCGAGCACCTGGCGCAGCCGCTCACGCCGGTCGATCAGCGCAGCGGTCTCGGCGTCGTCCGGCAGGTGATCCGCACCGGTCTCGGCGATGTAGCAGCGACGGCATCGTGCGTCGGGCTGGCCGCCGTGGCTCTCCGGGGCGAGCCGCACCCCGCCGCCGCACGACACGCACGCCGCCGCAGCGTCGGCCTGCCATCGGCGACCGGCACGGTGACACGTCCGACAGACAGCATCGAGACCGCCGCCACGCTCTCGGGGCTGCCACGCCAGCCGACCGGTGCCGCAGCACGGGCAGCGTGCGTCGCTCAGCCACGGCGGGCGACGGGGCTCGCCAGCAGCCCGCCGATCCGGCGAAATTCGTGGCCTGGCGCAGCCGTTAACGCGACCAGGACAACAAGCTTTGCTAGCTCTGTGAGTACCCCCGGTACAGGTGGCCGAATTAGCGCTGCGCCTGCTGCTGCGGCGGCGTCGGTAGGCGTCGAGCTGCTGCTGTCGCCGGTCGGCGGTCGAGCACCAGGCGCAGGCGTCGGTGAGCGCCAGCTCGGGGGTGACATGCCAGCCGTCCGTGCCGATGGCGGTGCGCGGGGTGCGGCGCACGACGCCGACGGTGACCAGATCATCGACGGCGGCTTGCCACGTCGAGCTGCTCAGGCCGAGCCGGGTGAGGCGTCCGGCGGTCGATCCGTCCGGGCAGCGAGCCGCCAGGCGCATCCCGTCGCTGCCAGCACCGGCGATCACGGCGGCGACCAGCAGCCTGCTGGCGAGCCGATCCGCACGCCATCGGTGACGCTCGGCGTGGTCGAGCAGCAGCCGGGCAGCAGCAGCCGGGCAGCAGCGAGCGATCCGCTGGCGGCGTGCGGCGCAGCCGTGATCGATGCCACGGCTGCCAGCACGGTCGAGCCTGCGGGCGCTGTCAGCAGCCACCACGTCGAGCGCACGCCGGTAGGCGTCGCCGGTCTCGGTCTCGGCCACGTCGGCCACGGCAGCGGCCACGTCAGCCACGACGGCACCTGCCGCACCAGACGACGCACGGCTCGCCGATCAGCACCGCAGCGGCCAGCAGCCGCCGCACCGGGCGACCGCAGCCGCGGCACCTGCCGATCAGCGGCTCACCACGCCGCCGCACGGGCGCGGCACGGCCACGGGCAGCTCCCACAGCGGCGGCCATCGGCGGCCTACCGGGGGCTTCTGGCGGTGCTTCTGTCTTGGTAGATCAAATCCCGCTCGCAGCGTTGGCACCCGCACCCCGCGGGGACGGTCGGCGTTCGACCGCTCGACCAGCATGACACCATCAGGCCGCCCGCGCGCGGATGCCGTGCGCGCAGCAGCCCCGCCGAACGCACGCTGCGAAACGCCGAGACGGGGCTGCTACAAGACCGTTCGATAGCGGGCTACCGGCTGGCCGATGGGGTGATGCCACAACCCTATGGCCAGCCACCAGCACGCTGGCGGATGTGTCCTTTCAGTTCGTGGCAAGCAGCAGCGTAGTCGGCGGCGTTGACAATTTGCCAACAATCCGCCGAGAAATTTGGTACTGGCTCGCCGATCAGCGCCGATTAGGGGCGTGTCTGCGCTGTCCCGGATGTGGTACGGCCGCGGCCGCGGCTCGACGCCGTAGCGGCGTCAGCGAGCGCACGCCGTCGCTGTCGAGCCTGGCCAACGTCGTGTGCGGCACGTCGAGCCGTCGAGCAGCCTCCCGCGCCCCCGCAATCCGCACCAGCGCACGGATCGCATCGGTGGCTCGGTCAGCAGCCGCCACGGCGTCATCGACCGCAGCAGCAGCCACCGCAGCAGCGTGATCCGTCCGGCGCGGGTCAGCCCACATCGAGCCGACCGTACCAAATCCGGGCCGCGTACTACTAGTAAGCGGCAGGGAAAGGGTCTAGCAGCCGGCCCAAATCGTGGCCAGGGTCCCGCCGGGGGGTGGTCACCCGACGGCGGTGAGCGTGACGGGCTCGGTGACGGGCTGCGGCGTGTCCGCACGCT
>JAPORV010000254.1 GCA_026710055.1 Aestuariivita sp. | reverse complement strand
ATATGATACGTATGAAAATAAGGACATGTCGTGATTTTCTCTATGTGTTGTTGTTGTTTCTTTTTTTCATAGATTAAGAGATGCGACATGTTCCTTCTGCTTTTCAAAAAAATGCCTGAAAGCGGGAAAAATTCGCTTAAATATAGACTTTTGTAAGTACCTCATTTGATAATGGTTATTTCAGATTTACTTTTAACATTCTCACATCATTCATCAAACAAATATAAATAAATTTAACTGGTTAATTTCGATGCCAATATTTCGAGCGCCTTCAGATAACCTTTTGCGCCCATGCCACAAACCTGAGCAATAGCAACTTTTGAAAGATACGAAAGCTGCCGAAATGATTCTCGAGAATAAATATCGCTTAAATGTACTTCAACAACCGGTATTTGAATACTCGCAATAGCATCCATTAATGCAATCGATGTATGCGTATAGCCACCAGCATTAAGAATAACACCATCGTGCTCCAATCGTGCATCATGTAAGCTATCAATCAATATACCTTCATGATTTGATTGAATAAATGAAATTTCCCAGTTCCAGTCGCTGACAAAATCGAGGCACATTCGTTCAATTTCAGCAAGTGAAGTTCGCCCATATATTTCAATTTGTCGATCCCCAAGTAAGTTTAGATTGGGTCCATTTAAGATCAGTACGGAAGTCATAATTTATTGAACTTGCTATATTTACGATATTTCACTGGTCTTGAGTGTGCAAAACAGCAATTCCATAACTGTAATCCCAATTCGATAAATGTCTTTTTCTATCAATAATGAAATTTTATTTCCATTACAGCAGTTTTTGGGAAGAATATATTATATTTTGGGCTTAAAGTCTATTAGGTGTAAACTACACCACGAATTTTATTCTTATTCGCTAATTTTAAGTAAGCGTTCGGTCAGGCAGTGAACATTTCATCAAACAATGATAATTTCAAATCCAAAGTTGAAGAAGTAATGATTTTATGGAATTATTTGAGCGTCTATTTTTTGATGAATACACCAAAATTGGATGTCTAAACTTCAATTTAAAATAAATGAACGGGTTTTGAATTATCTTAATGAGGTGATAAGAATGGAGTATTTAGCGATTAACCAAATGTTTATTTAATTTGTGAATTAGTCACGTTAAATTATTAATATTAATATCTTTTCTTAGTTTAAGTTAAATTATTCAAGCAGTTTGCAATTAATGACATTTGAGGCACACAGCTATTGCAATGGTTATAAAGTTAACATAATACTACTTATACGGAAAATTGCAAAATTTATCAAGATATTTTATCAGCACCAGTGACCGAATTTTCTTACTAAATTAATCATTTGGAAGCGTCAGTAGTTGCGGCCCGCGCCCAGACATCATATCCGCGATATCCATACTATATACATGCGTTATCCCATGATCGGGGTTCATGGCACGCGCATTAGCAATATCCTGGGCGACCACTTGTCGTTCCGAATCTGAAAAAGAACGTGAGATCACTACAAAATGGACATCATTTCGCCATTTTGTTTTGAAATCTTCTTGAAGATCAAAGGAGCCGACAGTAAGTGGTTTTATCATGTCCTGTACACGGCGCATGTCTCGTGCAACATCAGTCTCAATCTGATTGGAATTGATGTGACGAAAGCTCTCGGGTCGGCGTTTTACTGATCCTATCCAGAAATCGCGTCTTCCTTCATGAATCCGCTCTGGATTATTTCCTTCCCGCTGATGGATAACAAAGACATCTATATCACCGATCACACCTTTTCTTTCTACATGATGACGAATATCACAGCGCCCATCTTGTCCCTTTGGAAGGTTGTCCGCGCCTACCTTAAAAAGATATCTCATGGCTTCTGCGGCAAAAGCCTCAAGCCCCATACCTTCTGCGTTCGCCATTTGTTTGAGTTGATCTTTTTGTGTAATCTCACGTTTCCGCGCATTTTCAAACGGCTCAATCACTTGCATCTGAAACTGTGCAAAATGATCATTGACCGCCCATTTGATAATACCGTCGGAATTAAGCAGTTCTCTGGGTCTTAAAAATCCTAAATGCGTTCCTGACAATCGCTGCTCAATTGCATCATTGATTTTGATTTCAACAGCCTCATCGTTGATATCTTCAGCGCGATATTCCCGTTGCAACGCGGTTTTGATACGCTGGAATATTGGCTGATTTTCGGTTTTTTTAAGATCGTTCAAAATATGTCGTCCAGATGGTTTTTCCGCAAGCCAGCGCACGAGAATCAGGTCAGATGATCGCAATTGTACTTCCATCTGATCCTTGAACCTACCTCCAGGATTTTTCCGGTGTCTATCTTCCGCAGCCAAAAATCGCCGTGTCCATTCGTCGTCGTCATGAATACATCTGAAATCGCTAATTGCATCATCGTTTCGGCGGAATCGTTCCCAATGCCCTGGGATGCCGTTGTAAGCCGTCCAGAGCGTAAGAAGACGATTGGGATTCTGATCCCATCCCTGATCGCGTGCCATGTCATTAAATTCGCTAAACGTCCAAGGATGTATTGCACGCATGCGGTCAATTCGGTTGAACATGGGCGCGATGGGTCGTTTAAACATCTCGACGAGCCGTTGCTGTTCTGACCCCATCACAATCAAGCGCGGATTCCAGTTGTCGGCGCGCGGAACTCCGGGAATTCGAAGATCATCAATCAGTTTCTGAAAAAGACACTCCAAAAATTCGTCCCCATCCAATCGAATCCTCTGAAACTCGTCAATTACTAAAATATGACCATTCTCAAGAATATGACGCGACAGACCAACCACTTCCTGAGCGTCATTCTCTCGCGGCATATAATCATTCAACAGCGCTGGATCAGAATCCTTGACAGCTTCACGCATATCTGAAACAAAACGATGATAATTTCCCGCGGTTGCATTCAAGGTACACAAGATGATTTTACGGGGATCTTCTGCCCTATTTTCTGTTCGCATAAAATGACCGAGTAACGCCGTCTTGCCGACATTCCGCCGTCCATAAATGGCCATCCCCGAAAACCCAACATCTGTATCAACAAAACGCGATACATCCTGAAGCTCTTCTTTCCGTCCATAAAATTTCCATCTTGCTCGCATGGTGGTTCTCCTTTTCTGTCGTCATCACTCACAAATAGAATAACATCTAATCTATTATAAAAAGTGAGCGGTGAGGTAAGCCCTACCTCCGCCTTGTGGCATTAACTAGGCTAACCTGAATTTCCAAAGAAATATGAAATCCAAGCCAAGTTAACCGGTAATCCTGATCCTCAAATTTGTTGAGTTTGAAGAAGGGATTGTGCCCACGGCGCCCGAATTTGATCTTAATGGCACCGGTGAAAATCTCAAATCGTTGCGGCGCACAAATGAGCTTTGGCAAAAACGTTCTAACGGTTTGTGTTTTAAGGGCTATTGGCAATAGGTTTTCAAAGAGTCGATAGAATTTTGCAGTTAGCATCGGGTCGACGACCATATTGATTTTTGTACAAGATTTCAATAATTAGTGTCTGTTAAAAAACCTCTATTTTCCTCAAATTTCAAGAGTTTACCATGCATAAAAGTATATTTTTCAACGTGTTGACTTAACCGAAATATGTGGACGCCTGTTCTTTAATTTAGCGAAGATTGGCTGATTCAATGGAAATCATGTAAAATATTAAGAAATTGTACCAAATATCGGAAATCTTCGCCAGAACAAACGTATCAGAAAAGTACATGTTTTCAAAATTTTACCAGTGAATTTAGGATTTTTTTAACAGACAATAACTAGAGAAAGTGGAGGTTCTTTGGTGTCTGTATTCCGCCTTTTGTAAGGTACTTCAATCTTATCGTTGGGCTCCTCTCAAAGTATTATGTAAACGTCTTCCTTAATTAAAGTGCGCCAGTGCTACATCTAATGAAACCATCCCCCACGGATTATTTGATTCAATCTTTTTGGACAGATATTGCCTCAACAGTGGCTTTCAAGCGGTTGTTTTCCGAATTTATTTTTTTGTAAGCATTAGAGGCACTGTCAAAACTTTGAATTTAAGCGAGTTCCTCCCGTCTTTGAGCCTTTGTTGAAAAGCCGAAGGGACATATCGCATTTCTTCATCTATGAAAAAAGAAGACTCTACATAAGGAGGAGACCACGATACACCCTTATATTCATTCATATCACATCTCTGAAACTAATGTTCAAGGGAATGAGGTCCATCCCTGCCCTTTTCGCACCATCGTATGTAAAATTTCCACCGACTTTTGCAAGTGGCTTTATAATCAACCAGGCTGCACAGAAGGAAGATATATCTCAGTCATTTGTTTTCGGGGTTTTTACCTTGACCGTTGATCAATTATTACAACTGCGCACCTGACAGCATCTCTCAATCCTGTCCTTAACGCGAACGCTTATGCGTTCAGTGATTTGCTCGTGCGGATTTTTGAATAATGCCTGATATTCTGATTATTTCAGCTGATTTTATTAGAAAACAGCAGCTTTAGGGCTTGCATATGTATAATGGCTGCCTAAAGTATTTCATACCGTGTTATTACGCCATCAAAATCGAAGAAAATCCGCATAGAAAAACAATTATGGAACATGATTATAAAACCGGTCGACTGAATTTGCCATTCGTCGGTCTTCCAACGTTTGCAAAGGCCTCCTACCAACCAGATTGGAGCAAAATTGATGCGGACGTAGCAATTTTAGGGGCGCCATTTGACTTTGGAACCCAATGGCGTTCAGGCGCGCGCTTCGGTCCGCGTGGTATACGTGAAGCCTCTACACTGTTCTCATTTGGTCATGCCGGTGCATACGATCATGAAGATGACCAAACCTACCTTGCCGATACACACATCGTTGATATTGGTGATGCCGACATCGTTCACACGGATACAGTTACAAGTCACAACAATATTGAAACTGGCGTACGCGCAATTTTGAATGCGGACGCTCTCCCTGTGGTTCTTGGCGGAGATCACTCAATCAACATTCCTTGTATCGCAGCATTCTCAAACCATGAACCGATTCACATTATTCAGATCGACGCACATCTTGACTTTGTTGATGAACGGCATGGCGTGAGATTTGGCCATGGAAACCCGATGCGTCGAGCAGCAGAATGTTCATGGGTCACTGGTTTATCTCAGATCGGTATTCGAAATGTTTCATCCACCGCAAAAGATGGTTATGATGATGCCCGAAAATTCGGTAGTGACATTGTTTCGGTTCGCCAATTTCGCACAATGGGACTTGATTCAATATTAACGCGTATCCCAAAGGAAATCAATTACTATGTGACAATTGATATTGATGGCTTTGATCCATCAATTGCACCAGGAACAGGTACGCCGAGCCACGGTGGATTCCTCTATTACGAAGTTCTCGAGTTACTGAGTAGTCTCACACAACAAGGTAATATTGTTGGCATTGACCTTGTAGAGGTTGCACCTGACTATGACCATACAGGTACGACCTCCATCTTGGCTGCGCAATTGCTCATGAATCTTATTGGTCGCATATTTGCGCACAAACATACGATGTAAACTAAATAATGAGGTTCATTTTGACAGGGAGTGATTCTTGTATGACGGATTTTTGGGGTCAGGACAATTAAAAGCGATTCATATTGGTAAATTCATTTTAGCGCTCTTTTTACGGTCATCTCTATTATAGCCAGTTGCCATGTTTTAACCAAATTGTCCAATACGTCTTCAAAGCGGTCTGGCCCTAATAATGTGCAGAATGTCAAGACACCCTGCCCGCCATCTCTGCCCTGACCTTTTCAGATGGTTACGCACGATCACTTTGTTCGCAGCCTTGACCATTGTTCCGCTTCCAATCGGAGCGTTCGCATAGCATCTCTGTCGCAACCTTAACGATCATTAAGCGAAAGGCATCTGAAACCGCAAGATCGATTGTATCCAATATAGCAATGGCAACAGCCTCGTCTCTCATCGTTTCGTCACGTGCATGGACAACTGTCCGCTTAATCTGTCCTTTCATATTAAGCTACAATATAGCTCAAATACTATTAATGTTCATACACCAAATGTATTGCTTTGTAGCATGAAGCAGACTCTCATTCTCATTGACGCGCCCATTACGCCACCTTTGACGCGTTCACGACCGCAATCCTCAAGTTCTTCCGAAAAACCTTGCCGGACAAGTGGACCAAATTCCGCGACACCGTGACCGACAACTTCCGCGTCATCTCAACCGAAAAATACACGTTGATCTGAGCAGAAATCCAAGGTCAATTCGGTCTCAAGAGTATAAATAAAAAGCGCCCACAGATGTGAGCGCTTTCCCTGATACTATTCTGTGCAGAGCTTACATCGCCATTTCAGGTTCGTCTTCGCGGACCTCTGGCGCCGGCGCAACTTCTTCAGGCTCGTAAGCCATGGCAGATTTCGGCGCATTGGCGTTGTAAACGTAGCGCATTTCGTCGCCAGGAACGATCCGCACATCCTGAGCCGGTGGCTTTTCAGCCGTGAATGTACCGCCGATCCTAACAATCTGTGCGAGCCCAATTTCGCCGCCGAAATCGAACATATCGCCAACCTTCACCCCTTCCAGCTGTGCTGCGGAAACGGGCAGACGGTCTTTCATTGCTTGTTGGTTTTCTGCAAGCGTCGAGGCATCCATTTTCTCAATGATGCCAGCTTCTTTGCCTTCAGGCAACAGGTACATCTGGCCTTTGTATTCAGCACCTTCTTCCAAGAGTATTTTGCGTGTTCCACGCATATAGCCAGGAATCCGTGCGAATGTCCGGCCTTGGAAGTCGCTTGATTTTGCTGTCAGCGTCTGAAAGAGTTTCTGCTCTGCCATGTGAAACATCCTTTCCTTTTTTGTCTCCAGGAGAGATTACCTCAGCCTTGCGAAAAACCGGACGCCTAAATTTCTTCGCTGTTTCAATGAGTGCGGATAAAGATACCTTGCAAGCAAGGAGTGCCTTCCATGAGTTGGATTAACATCGGTGATATGGATCCGCGCCAAGGTGCCACCTTCGTCTCCGACCTTCAGATTGATGATGGAGACTTCACAGTTAATTTGAGAAAATCGTGTGTCTGATATATTTCCCCTGTTTTTCTGAGTGAAAACGCAATAAAAGTAGCGCCATCAGATTTTTTACGGACGGTACATCTGCGAATCTTTTATTATGCAAATAAGGGTATGACATGTTTGCACGCAGCCTTACTAACGCTGTATTTTTTTCATTTTTTCTCGCAAGCGGTTCGTTTGCGCAGTCAATAGAAATACAGATAAACCATACTGCTGCGCTGGATGATGACTACCTTTGTTGGTCGCCACAACCTGCACGAGCAAGAGTTCTGGGTTCGGTGTCTAGCGATATTAGGGCCGTCATTTCATCTGAAGCGGTGAGCGCGACATCAACCGGACAAGTTCAATTTCAGGTCGTGGCCGGGAATTCGGTATCGGTTGACGACTTCGCGCCTGAGGATACCCTAACGCTAATGTTGCCAGCATCCGGTGAGTGGGTTGACTTTTTTGTTGCAGGAAAACGCCCAAGTACGTTGACAAAAGACGTCGTTGTTCAGGCCCGATCCGAGTCGGATGGTTTGCCTCTTGGGGCTGTTCAAACAATGGTTCGTGTTCGCAAGGATGCTCGAACGATGACGACTGCGGAAAGACAGCTATTTCTTGAAGTCAGCCGAACGTTGCACGACAACGGTGACTTTGAGAAATACTATATTGCGCATGAGGCAGCATTTTCGGACGATATTCATTTCATGTTTCGGCCGCCACATCCACCACTGTTTCTAGCTTGGCATCGCGCCTTCTTGTTAAACTTCGAGCGTGAACTTCAGGAGATCAATCCTGATGTATCGTTGCCTTATTGGAAGTTTGATGAGCCTTCTTTTCTTCCGGGTGAAGCGTCTATCTTTAGCGCTGATTTCCTTGGGGAAACTCAATCCTCGAATCCTGTTGTTAGGTTCAATGATAGTCTTTCAACAACACCAAACCCGTGGCACGATTGGCGTGTGAATCGACAAACCCGCCCTATCGAACGCAAAAGGGTTGCCGACAGAGCTCCTTTTTTTGGTGCGGGTCTCGTCCAAGGGCCAATTGATCAAAACATGTTATCTCAGATTTTGGGCGCTTCAGGCAATGATGAGCACAAAAACGCCGGTGGTGACATCGAGCTAGACTATCACAACGGTGCGCATTCTCGCATCCTTGGCTGGCTCGGGCGCGGGTATTCCCCTGCTGATCCTTTGTTCTTTTTGCTTCATGCTAACGTTGATCGTGCATTTGCGCATTGGCAAGAGCGCCACGATGCTTGGGACGCTACGGGAACTGATGCAAAGTCATACCATGCAACGGGGAGCTATCCTGGCTCTGGTTCGAACTATCTTCGAGGTTCCTATGCGTTGGATGAAATGTGGCCGTGGAATAACACTCACTCTGATTGGCCGTCTGGCATGTTCTTTGTGATGCCAGACGGGCCAGATGGCGCGGCAACGGTACCAACTCCAGCAAGCCAGATTGACTACCTCAATTTGTCGGGAGTTGGTGTTGCAAGTGGTGCGTGCTATGATGATATAGTTTATAAACAATGATGGTTTATCCTAGCGCGAGTTTGATCCTGTTTGAGGAGGACGGAAGATGCACAGACTGACCACTTCGATTTTGTTAGGAGCCTCACTTGTCCTGTCTTCACCTGCGGCAGCACAAGGTCTTGTGGAGATCGCTCAGGATACAACTCTTGATGGGCCTGAAAGGATTGCCGCGCTTACGGAACTTCGTCGGCAGGACGCGGATATTTATGTAGAAACGTTAGCAGGGTTCTTGAACTCAAGTGACGTAGAGCTTGCCGAGTATTCTGCCGAGTCCCTCGTCAACCTTGTAGTGATGATGGGTTCTCACGACATGTCGGAACACAAGCATGACGAAGATGCTCCTCGCCATGATATGGCTTACGTTCAGGACGTTCTCGAAGTTCTTAGAGCCAATGTGACAAACACGCAGCCTCGCGTGAGATCGGTAATAGCTCCTTTTCTCATTGGCGCCGGTAACGAAGAAGCATTAGCGTCTATCGCTGAAGCGACTTCGTCTGGAGAGATCGGAGAAGAGGAGGCACTTAACTATTTCTACTCAGCGCCTTCTGATCTTGGCAGCCCCTATTTGAGAAGCTATGCCGAGGGTGAAAATGAAGAACTGGCAGAGCAGGTCATCGCTGTTCTAGCTTCGGACACAGGGGAACAGACTTATCTCCGTGATCAAATTTTGACCAATGCTGAGTTCACCGAGAACCGGCGTGCAACTGCGCTTGGTGGCTTAGCACGGTATGATGCGAACTTTTCGAACTACGTAGTGCAGCCTGAAGTGTTAGAGTTGGCGTTGAGCTTGTCCCGCGTTCCAGGAACAGACCTTAATGGTTCAAGCTTTGTACAGAACATAGTCTTGCAGGAAATTCGTCAAAGCCCGGAGCTGGGTGATTTCTATTCTCGTAGATTAGATGAAATTGGACCAGTATTCTCCGACACAGAGAACGCTGTCGCTTTTAGGAACCTTACGCGATCATTAGAACAAAAGTTCTGAAGTCCTTACTTTAGATACTTTCTACGCAGGCAAACTTCCGTTCAAAGAGCGAGGTTCTTTGCGAAATCACGCCGGAAAAAACGGTGAGTTCTGGCAGGTTTGTGCTTAGCCATCTACTGCTGCAAAAAGGGTCGTTTTCACAACAGTTTGCTCCTTCGAAAGGTTGAGCAAACTCTACATCACAACGAGGGAAGTTTCGGGGGGCAGGTCACTCATGTGGACAGAATTTGGAAAATAGACATGAGGGCAAATGCAACAAATACAAACCCAGATAGGATGAGAATAACCGATCGATATCGATCAGTGAACCTGCGAACCATTGGGGTCGACAGAAGTGTAGAAACCACACCATGGCCCAAAACTGAGTTTAAAAAAAATGCAATAATAACAAATACATGTAGATTTATCGACATCACTGCAAGAGGTAGCGTCGTTACAAATATTGAACCAAAAAAGAGAACTGACTTAGCATTCCTGCCCGGTGTCACAGTGATCGAGCGGCTCTGCGCCGATGCGCTTGTCGCGGC
>JAPORV010000063.1 GCA_026710055.1 Aestuariivita sp. | reverse complement strand
AATCGATAAACCTCCGCCTTAGGGTGTCATTCTGCACTGAGCCGGAAAAGACCCCAACAACAGAACTTTTGCATCAATAAACATCTCGGACACTCAAGCAGCCAGTTCAGTACAAATTAATAGCGATTAAAATAATACTCTCGCTTCGCGCCCGCGTCTCGGTTTGTTAATTTCAAACAATGCAATCGAAACCCATTGGGACAATCCTAAACCTATCCGATATTCCTAGATTACCTTCTTACCGCAAAAAACAAGCCCTGAAAGCCTAATTTCACGGGTAATTTGGTAAATCCGTAGGAGAAACAACCCCATTCTCCAAATAATCCCTTAGTTGCGCACGATAGCAATGAGCAGTGTGAATGATGTCTTGGTCAATGAAAAATCCAGTACCGCACATACTTTGATCCATGTGCTTTGGTAAGCTAATCCCACTAAAATATGATAAAAGCACAGAAAATGTGAGACTAAGTGCAATTGGAATGAGCCACGGAGTAACGAATCCTATGATAATTCCAAACGAAAGCAATATACCAATCACTGACTCGCATGCGTGAAACGTCATTAGGGACACTAATGAATACTGTTTATACAATCGCGTTTGTGGCTCCCACCCTTTATGATACCCCAAAAAACTCCGAATTATTGCAATAACATGCTGAACCATCAAAATTGGAACATACAATAATGATAAAAATATCTCACATAATAGTAAAAAAATGATTCGCCCTACCCCACCCATGCGTCGATAATTTAAACCCATTAAGGGCAAAGACATAACCCCAAGCAACTTAGGGGCCAATAAAGTTGCATACATTAGAAGAAGAAAAAGCACTGGGCGACCATCAGTCATTTCAGGCCAAGTTGGTATCAGTGGATTGATTGGTGAAAAATATGCCAAAACACTTTGCTCCTGATTATCGCCAATTAATGCCCACATTACAAGCAACAGCAACCATAACGTTGATAACAAATAACCCATTGCACCATGAAATAAATGGAACCGGCTTATTGGATGTAATCCGCTAGAGTGTAGTAGCCTGAGATGTTGAAGATTACCAAAACACCAACGCCTGTCTCGTTTGATATAATCAATGAGCGTTGATGGTGTCTCTTCATAACTACCTGATATTCGGTTCATAAACCGAATACCCCAACCGGCTCTACGCAAAAGAGACGCTTCAACAAAGTCATGAGAGAGAATTTGGTTTGTTTCTCCAAACCATCGATGTAAACTAGGTAAGCCCGCGCAAGCCGCAAACGCTTGGGTTCGAATTATCGCATTGTGACCCCAATAATTTGCTTCTTGACCCGCCCAGCACGATAGGCCCTCAGCAAAAACTGTCCCAAAAACACCGTTGGAAAATTGTTGCGCCCAAGCAAATATTGTTTGTGCTCCAATTAGTCTTGGAAAGCTTTGAATCAACCCAACCGACGGATCACTCGCAAGTTCATCAGTCAGTCGAACAATCGCGTCACTGGTCATTAAACTATCGGCATCAAGTATAATCATCGCCGGATAATGTGCACCCCAACGACGAACCCAATCAGCGATATTCCCAACTTTGTTGCACGTATTTTTCGTGCGGCGACGATAAAACAAATTTGGTAATGAATCGTTACGCAATGCGTGAATGGAACGCACTTCTTGCTGTGCAATCCGCTCATCACGAGTATCCGATAGAATAAATAAATCAAATTCGTGAATATGATGACTTTTGTTAAGTCTTTCTAACATTGCAATGACATTTCCCAACACATACCACGGTTTTTCGTTATAAACAGTTATTAATAATGCAACGTGCAGAGCGCGTTCACAGGTTGCCGGACTGTCTTGCCTGCGTTGCACAAAAGAATAAATACCCATTAACGTTGTAAAAACAGTGAGTGAAATCCAAAAAAAACTAAATGAAATGATTAAAATAAGAAAAACTTCAAGAGCGCTAATTTGATCAACCTTAAACCAATGCCACATCAGAAGAATTAACCCGATCATTGCAGCAAAAGATGGCGCAAAGACTGCAAAGCGCCACACACAGGTTTTTTTCGCAGTAAGAATACCAGGGGCATCTGCATCCTTGTATAATTGCCTTAAGTTTTGAATAGGCATATCCAGAGGTGCTTCAGGTGGCATTAAATGATTCATGCTGTCCACCGATACAACCATACTTCTGATGCCATTGCGTCGTTTTTTCGAAGTTGCGCCCGCAACTCAGCTAATGGAGCACGCTTTGGAACAAATCTAAATCCAAGCCGTACGCCACCGGTCTCGGGATTACGTTGCAAAATACCCTTAGTCGTTTCCGCTTGATTTGACTGAATATGAATGGAAATTAAATCAAGATCATCGTTAAAAATTGGGTGTGATTCAAAATCAATTGCGACAATAAACCCTGAATTAAAGACTGACTTGCCAAGACGTGTATTAATAACACGTGGTAAATCAATGTCGATGGGGCTTTGTTCCCCCCATGTCATTCGATACGAAAGATCTAACTTATGACCGGCAGAAATGGATGCAGCAGGTCGCCAATAAGCAACTATATTGTCATAAATTTCTTTTTCTGTAGGTATTTCTACAAGCGAAATCGTACCTCTTCCCCAGTCGCTTTTGGGCTCAATCCATAACGATGGCCTACGGTGATAATGCGCCTCTAAGTCTGCAAAGTTACTTTGCTTTCGCGCTCGTTGCATTAATCCAAATCCACGTGGATTATTATCAAGAAAAGCAGAAATCTGGAGTTTCTTTGGATTTGCAAGCGGACGCCATATCATCTCACCCGCCCCATTATATATTCCCAATCCATCGCTGTCATGCACCGCAGTTCTAAAGTCATCAAACCGATTTCGATTAGTCTCGTCAAACAAAAACATTGATGTTAATGGTGCAATTCCAATATGCGACAGCTTTTCGCGAGGAAATAACGTTGCCGTGACGTCAATGTGGCATGTTTGCCCAGGCGTTATTTCAAATTTATATGCACCAGAAACGCTTTGACTGTCCAATAATGCATAAAGAAAAAAATTAGATTGTTGGAACGTTGGCGCCTTTAACCAAAATTCAATAAATTCCGGAAATTCCTCACCCGTTGGGTCACCAGTTTTTAATGCAAGACCACGTGCAGACAAACCATAAACCTGCCCCTGCCCGATCGCTCGAAAATAACTTGCACCTTGAAATACGCAGAATTCTTCTTTAATTCCTGGTTGATCAAATTCGGTTCGCAATCGAAAACCAGAATACCCTAGACTATCTGCAATCGAGAGTGACGGCGCAGTATCGGTTTTATCAAACAAGTCAAAGTTAAATTTGAATGGTTCCACTACATTATCAATAACGGTGTTTATGCGTACAGGACGTGGAAAGTATAACCCAGGATGAAAAAAATCAACGACAAAGGGTCTTTTGCTCTTACTCCAAAGTGCATCTGATGTCCGAAACCAGAATTTCTTGTATTCGTCATAAGTAAGATCTAACCAATCCTTCGGAACGGAAATTCGTTGCTGATACGGTCGATTAGCTAATTTACGTGCTCGTGCGATAACACCCTCAAACAAAAAAAAATCACTCGCATGGACAAAATTCGGAACCACCAATGCACCAAGCCCGCACAAGAATGAGCGTCGAGAAATCATACTTTGGAGCGCCATGGTGCGGACTTAAACCAACTCGCGAAATATGCAACACATGTGATGATCGCAAACCCAATTAGATTACCAAGAGTGATAGTCAGGAAATTACGCCCTAGTTGGTCAAAGAAAAAGCCAATTATTCGTGCCAGCGCCATCGAAAAAACAAACACGACCAAAGATTGTTGTCCAACTTTTGTGATGAATTTTAAAGTTATGCCCCAAATTTGAGCGACTATCCCCTTACCCTTTGAAACTAACCTTGCTCCGCTCGGGCCTACTGCAACCCAAGCTAAGTAAGCCAATGACAAAAAATGAATATATCGCAATATCCCTAACTCGGTTTTGCTTCTAAACGCCTTAATTGGTTCCCAAACAGGACGAATTAAGTCACCAAGGTCAGGCCATAATGCATTTACCCACAGATAAACCTTCCAAGAGCCAAATGGTGCACTTAAAACAACAAAAGCAATAGCAGATATAATCAAGAGTATCGATATGGGCGGTGTCGGCAACCATCCGCGCATTAAGGCAAATCCCGTAAAAAAAAGTAACTGCCAGCCAAATGGGTTAAAAAACCACTGCCGATCTGACCATGGTTCGGCGGGTAATTGCAATAAGCCTAAATTTGCAATAAGCCATAAACTAACAATGCATACCGCAGTAATCCAATGAGATAAATTTGCTAACGCAATAACAATTGGCATCATTGCAAGAATGACCAAGTACATTGGCAGTATGTCAAAATAATTTGGCACATATGTTAAGGAAAATAACCCAACAATATTTGTTGAAGGATCTTTAATAAAATGACTTAAATTAAGAGTGTTGATGTATATTTTTTCAAAGTCACCATAAACATCAATTGCAGATAAATACATCAAAACAAAGAAAAATAATGCAATATGTGCCCAGTACACTTGCCAGCACCGATAGAGAACGCGCGCGGTTCCCATCATCCAACCTTTCCGAGCATATGCGCTGCCAAATGCAATTGCTGACGCCATACCTGAGCAAAAAACGAAAATTTCAGTAGCGTCTGAGAAACCAAAACGTGCAGGAATCCATCCTGTCCAAGCGTTTCGGGGAATATGCGCAACAAAAATAATATACATTGCGATTCCGCGAAAGAAATCTAATCTTAGATCGCGTTCACGCCTTTTTACTGTGGGAAAATTCTGCTGCATATTACGTAAAAATCAAAAATTCCAAAAATAAATTTAGGATTCGATGGTCATTTGTCGACAAACTGCTGAATTGAAATATCTTGTTGTACCATTAATATGCTCCAGATGTATGGCTAGGGGTTAAGTTACTTGGACAGATTAATTCGCCCACGTTTCTGGATTTTTTTGGGGAGGGGGCGTAACACTTTAGCTAGTGTCTGTTAAAAAACCTCTATTTTTCTCAAATTTCAAGAGTTTACCATGCATAAAAGTATATTTTTCAACGTGTTGACTTAACCGAAATATGTGGACGCCTTTTCTTCAATTTGGCGAAGATTGGCTGATTTAACGGAAATCATGTAAGATATTAAGAAATTGTACTAAATATCGGAAATCTTTGACAGAACAAACGCATCAGAAAAGTATATGTTTTCAACAGTTTACCAGTGAATTTAGGGGTTTTTTTAACAGGCACTAGCTATTGGGGGATTTTACTTCCAAATAAAAATAGATCCTTAATTATTTTTTTGATTGCCAATTTCTTACCCTTTCTTACAAAATAGGTTTTGTTGGTAAAGCATAAAGAGTTATGCGAATTAAGTCATTCTGAAAAGGGGTACTGCGATTCTAAGACTTTTTCCGTATCTGCCCCAAATCTTGGTGGCGGATACCTGTAGCTTACAGGAGTTTTCGAGAACTTTAGTGGATTTCCAATTAAACGTAACTCTTCATTGCAAGAAGTCATTTTAATCAACATCTCGCGGGCGGCAACTTGATTAGAGTTAAAGACTTCATTGAGTTGATTGACGGGGCCTGCTGGAATCCCAGACTCCTCCATATGAGAAATAACTTCGTGTCTTGTTTTTTCCTTAATGACACTTGCGATTTGCGGGATTAAAGTTTCACGATTTCGAACACGAAGAGGGTTTGTCAAATATTTCTGATCTTTTGCAAGTCTTGGCTTGCCAATCGCTTGACAAAAGCGCTTAAATTGTTTGTCGTTTCCAACTGTAATGATTACAAAGCCGTCAGAAGCTTCAAATGTCTCGTATGGTGCAATATTAGGGTGAGCGTTACCAAGGCGTTTGGGAACTTTACCCTCAGTAAGGTAGTTTACCCCTTCATTAATTAGCCAAGCAATCTGGGTATCTACAAGTGCCAACTCTAATTTCTGTCCAACGCCATGACTGTTACGATGATGTAAGGCCGCAAGTATTCCAACGCAGGCGTACATTCCGCACATGACATCAGATATTCCGACACCAACTTTCATAGGTGCTCCTTCAGGATGACCGGTGAGAGACATTATACCGCCATAACCTTGCGCCATTAGGTCATACCCGCGCTTACTCCGATTAGGCCCTGTTTGACCAAAACCAGAAATTGAACAATAAATTAACGCGGGGAATTCACGAATTATAAATTCATAATCAAGGTTATACTTGGCCAATCCTCCCGGCTTGAAATTCTCCACAAAAATATCTGCATGTGACGCCAATCGTTTAATAATGTCTTGGCCAACTTCTGTTTTGATATCAACGGCAATAGAACGTTTATTGCGATTTGCCACCATGAAATATGCACTTAGATCAGTTTCATTACCTTGAGAGTCTTCTATAAATGGTGGACCCCATGTTCTTGTATCATCCCCCCGCGTTGTAGGATTTTCTATTTTCAACACACTTGCACCAAGATCACCGAGTAACTGAGTACAGGTTGGGCCTGCGAGAATTCGCGATAAATCAAGCACTTTTACGCCATCTAAAGGTCCTTTAAATTCGACCATCATATCCTCCTACGCCAATGTCAGCCGCTATCACGGAAAATGTATCTACTCGCAAAGCAATTCTAAGTGCATAGCGTAATTCAGAGCGATTGATCACCCAAACCCTCACTTCTATATCGAGACTTGAATCAACAAAGGTAATAAAAATAATCGATAATCCCAAGTTTGAGAATGTAGAAAGTTTACCGACAACCATCAAAAATCCTGCATCGCCATAAAAAGCAACAACCGGTCGTTCAGGCATAGCCAATTTTAATCCAATTACCTGAGGTACAGTATACACCATAGCGCTCAATGCTGTTGATTGCACCAAACCTCTTAGCTCATGACAACACCACACCTGTGATAACAAAATTCGATGTGTAACGCTATCTACAGTTGCCAATTTTATAATCGGCAAAATCTCTCTAGCTTCTGAAATAACAGCCACCGGTCCCCAATCATCTTCAGTCGGAAAACTATACACTAAATCTGCGCGCAATTTAGTTAATTCTCCTGCTGGCCATCGTTTTCACTGAGATGGCCCTTGTTCAAATGTTGAAAGTGTCTCGCCGGTATCGGTAACAAAGTTTAAATTCGATGAATACATATAGTGAGTATTCGCTACTGCCAATATATTCATAACTTTCTGCGTTTTTTGATCTCAGGCATTTTGCCATCCTGTACGCATCTCAATAAGATCATAACCAATGCAGATAAATAGGTCAACTTATTGAATAAATGGAATTAAATGAGAGTCAGCAAGTGATAATTAACTTGCTCCGCCAAGGTAAAGAGGATGACTTTCGTTGATCACACTTTTTGCTGTTTTATTTTACAATATCGGTCTTTAAAAGCGGTTACGTTTCCGGTCAATAAATGTCTTAATGATAACGGTCGTTTTTTCTTTATAGATTATGACGCATGTTACATCTGATATTTCTCACCCTCGTTTGATCCAGAAGGCCAGTTTCCAAGACGACGATTAGCGGGTGATCGGACAGCGGCGTCGAGTGTATAACCGGCTGGGATTTGCTTACCAAATTGCCTTTGTACGCGTAAATGGCCGTTTTCCACAGCAAGATCCGCTCGAAGCGGATGACGAAATTCCACGGTTTGCTGCATTACAGCTGAGCATCGATCCAAAGATCATTCAAGCGTATGCTTTGCGCTAGCAAACGGTTTCCGATCATCAACACATTATTCGTACGCATCTTAATTTACACCCCGTTGACCCTGCCATTGCGCAACATCTGGAAACATTCCTTGAGTATGAGGCCCGTCGGCTCGACCGGCTGTCTTCCTTACTGGCACGGGCCCGTTCCTAGTTGCGTGAGGAACGTGTTCTTGCACCAGCAGAGTGGTATCTTCGTCGTTCGACTGGGTCGGCCCGACAAGCGGCCCGGACAGCCATGGCGGATCGTATGATTGAGACCTTTCCCCCTCACAGCAACAGGATCTTGATACCCTGCTCCATCATCAGGATGAGAAGGGTGTTTCCCCGTTATCGGATATCAAGGTGAACCCGGCCGACCCATCCACGGTCGCCATGCGTCGCCTGCTCAAGCATCTGAAATGCATTAAAGAGACCAATGTCGTTACGATCAACATTCACTGGATCAATGCCAATTATCAGCGTATCTTGTTCCACCGCGTTCGCACAACCCACGACATACGTCTCCGGGAAATGCCACCGCCTCAGCGGTATCTGGCCCTTTTGTGTTATCTTCATCAAACTTGGTGGGATACATTGGATCAGGGCGTGAATATGGATGGAAAGCTACTCCAGAGATCTCAAAAACAGGTCAAGGAACAATTGAATGCCAAATTGACATCACAACGCTACACCATCAATCGCGTTGTGGATCGCTATCGGTAACTGGGAGCGGTTCTACTTGATCCGACAATCGACGTTTCTGATCTTCGGGCAATGTGCCTGACCGTGGTGCCGGAAATAAAGCTACAGAAAGATCAGGATGTTCTTTCGGGCTGGATCTCCGATGGACGCCGTTCCTCAAGCGAATGGTATTTTTGGACAAAAAAATACAGCGGAAGCACCCACGCTCGATGCCCTGCGCTTCTGGCAAAGTCATCACGAGAAGGCCAAAAAATCCACATTTCCCGATACAGCCCCTCTCGGGTTTGTGACCAAGCCCCTCATATTGCTTATCTGCCCGAACGGCGCGATCGATCGCGCGCGGTGAGAGAGCGCTTTATTTTACAAGGTCCATGACGAGATCAATGCCGGAAATCTTGCCATCACGGGCACCAACAATTTTAAGCAATTTGAGCACTTCTTCTTACCAGATGCCAAATAGCAGGCGGTCCACCCGAAGTTTTCAAAACACACACTGATCTGCTCGCGGGTCCGGGCTAGGCCGTCGATCACCTCAATTCATGCTTGTCTGACGCCTTCAATCAATTCCTTGCGGGTGTGCCCGAGAACTGGCCACTATGAAAAAATGGCTGAAGGATAACACCCGGACGAGATCTGCGCCCTGGTTGTGGCGATCCTCGCCTACAGATGCAACCTAGGGCTGTCGACCATCGAAAAGATCACGTCCGGGATTCCACCCGGATTGCTCCAGCGGGTCGGCGACTTGCAACTGCAGGACGAGAACCAGCGGGAGGCCCTCGCCAGCATTGTCCACGGTATCTCCCGCCTTGACGCGGTCACCCATTGGGGCGATGGCACTGCATCCGTCAGCGACGGACAGCCCTTCGCCATGCGATCGAAAGTCCTGCAGCGCACATACAGCATACGTTTCAATGACTTTGCAATCAAGTGCACAGACCGGGATGCTCCCTTTGTTATCAATGGCGCGTTATCATGAAAGCGATCTTGACTTTGTCAAGCACTACACCGAGATCAATTTCGCTGCGTTTGCCATGGTCAGAGTGCGCTTCTGTCCCCGCCTCAAGAAACTTCATCGTCAAAATATTTATTGTGCCGACCCAACCCGGGATCATGGCCCTCTGGCGCCGGTGCTCAACCGTGGGCGCCGTGCCGTCAACTTTGATCGATATCGGTGAACAGTGGAACCGGATGGGCTAGTTTCACGCTGCGTTCCCGTATTGCCATGCCACCGCATCGGCCGCGCTTCAAAGACTCAACCGATTTCCTGCAACTAACCGCTTTTATGTCGCTAATCGAGAACTTGGCAGTGTCCTGAAAACGGAATTCATCCTGCACTACATGTCCAAACCACAACTTCGGTCCCGGGTTCGACGCGGATTGCTGAAGGTCGAGGAACTGCATGCCATGGCCCGCGCAGTCTATTACGGTCAACTAGGTCGCATCAATGCCCGCGACGTCTACGAACAGATGACAACCTGCTCCTGTCTGACACTCATCCTCGCTTGCATTATCTACTGGCAGGCCCGAGAGCTCTCCCGCCTGTCTGCCGCACCCGACTTCCCTTTCGACCGCACGCTCCTGTAACACATCAGCCCCATCCAATGGCAAAACGTCATTCTCTATGGTGAAATCAAGATTGATGCCGCAAAAGTATGTGGATTAAGTCGTTAATTACGCGAACGGATTTTCCGATAATCTAGCGTCAGAGA
>JAPORV010000363.1 GCA_026710055.1 Aestuariivita sp. | reverse complement strand
CGCAGAGGGGCGATGGAGAATGAGACCTTTCAGACCTTGAACGGATGGAACCGGCGATCGTTTTGAGCACAACGACGGTCACGGCAAAAAACACTTGGCAGATGTGTTGATCACCTTTGCCCTTCTCAGCTTCTTGATTGATCAAGTGCCATTCTATTGCTGTGCGCTGTTTCAACACGCACGAGAGCATCAGAAGCGCAATCTCTCTTTAGGAGAGGCGATGCGCAATGGCATTTCCCTAAAGAGATCAATCTCTATCGGTGTCAAAGGTGCTAATACTTGCAGCACATATTTTGTGGTTAATTAAAAGAAGATGTCAATATGTTGATTTCATTGGTGGTTAATTTCCTGACTACGAAACCACAACTAGCCTAATGAAATGCCATTGGGCGATGCGCGGCCTCTTCCGACAGGGTCGGGTAGACAATGGCGGGATGATGCCTGCGCCTGATCAAGGAATTTGATGAAACCTGAATGACCGTCACAGCTTTGAAGCACTCACTGACACACAAAGCATACTCATACTTACCACTCCATCCTTCAGTGTCATTTTTTTCATCGGGTTTTTCAATCCGAGAGTTGTCATGCTTGCTGGGTACGTGGATATTTTTTTGACACAAAAATCACCCGCAGGGCATCATGAAAGAAAGTTAGCGGGAATTGCGGATAGCATTTCAACAAGGCTTGATTTTCAAAAGAAAATAACTATTTAAATAAAGACGAAAATTAATGTTATTTCAAAATAGTGCGAGAAATACTAAAGAAATCTTTTGATTCTAGATTAATAAATTAACTACACATATTCGAGATTATTGATGTTAAAAAAAGTTTTAATGACAGCTATTTTTTTTAGCGGCATTAGTGTCGCAGTTGCTGAACCTGTGAAATTCGAATTGGACGCCAGTCATTCGCAAATAATTTTTTCTTATAACCATCTTGGGTTTTCGACAACAACAGGAATGTTTTCCGGTTTTGAGGGTGAAATATTATTTGATCAAGAAAATCCTGCAAATTCCAGTGTTAAGGTCGCTATGCCAGTCTTAAGTATGTTTACAGGATGGGAAGCACGAGATCAACATTTTCTGTCCGATGACTTTTTTGGTGCAACAACCGATAATGACTTAATCGAGTTTACTTCAACTTTAATTGAGGTAACGGGTGAAAATACAGCAATTATTACGGGTGATTTATCAATTGTAGGTGTCATTCAACCAGTTGTATTACAGACAACATTAAATAAGGCTGGTCCTTTCCCGTTTGGACCTAAAGCTGGAACGCAAACATTAGGTTTTGATGCAACCACAACCTTAAAACGCTCTGACTTTAACTTAGGAAAATTTTCCCCGGCGGTAAGTGATGCGGTTGAAATTCAAATATCAATCGAAGCATTACAAGCGGATTAACAGTTCGGTTATTGATGTTTTAATTGATTGTACTTCTCAAATAAGTAAATACCAATGCTGAATTTAGTTTTCGGAACTTAATTCGCGTATGCGAAAATAATTTAATGAAATATCGCGGTTGAAGTGAACTTTCATCGGTATGATAATAGATCAAAAACAATTTAAACGCAGATGTAGTGTCGAAGTAAACACCAAAAAAAATAGAATATAAAGCTAAGCTATATCCGAAAATACGTCCGGCAGTTCAATACCTAACTTACTTAGCTTTTGTGCGCGATTAATGAAAATTCAATCTGTACTTCCAACCCGACTGTGCTGTTGTCCAAGTAATTTTCACCGATTTTGAAGTCAAGTCTATCGACCTTTAGTTTCCCTTTAACATTTGCAACATTGTCAATGATCTGTAAATCAAGTGGAAAATTTACTGGCTTAAAATCGTTTCGAATGGTAAGTGTACCTTCAGCAACATAATGATTTGACGTACGGCGTATAATCGCAGAAAAATTAGAAGTTGGAAATTCTTGGCTGTTTAGAAAATCTTTGCCTAATGCATTTTCGGTGACAGACCCTAAATCAAGCGAATTTATGTCGATTGTTATATCAACCATACCAGCTTCTCCAGCAAGTTCACGTGGCTCAAATTGAATGGTGCCACTCCAGTTTTCAAAAACTCCAGTGATGGGAATTCCAAACTGATTAACACTTATTTCTAGTTTTCCTTGCTGAACTGCCCAGTTGCCCGATGTGATTTCAGTTTTAGGTGACGTTTCAATACTATTAACCTCTGCAGTTAAACTGTTCAGAGTGACAATTGCGACAACAATAGACCAGATAATAAGTGCTGTAATTCCTGGCACAAATTTTTCGATTTGTGTTGTATGCCCATTCACACCTTCAACATGGATTAGCATACGTTTTAAAGTATAATCTTTATCCCAAACATGGTGTTTTAGTGCACCTGTTATATGAAGACCTGTAGATAATAGAAAAAGCCAAATTAGCACATTGTGTAAATTTGCAAATAATATCGCAATGGCTTCGTTATTTGGTATGAATGGTAATTCTTGACCTAGCGGTAACAAAACGGGTGCATACCCTTCACTTGCTGCATGGTATGCCCAACCAGTGAGTGGAACTGAAATGAGTGAAATATAAAGTAAAAAATGTATGATTGAGGCAAGGTATTGTTCAAGTTTACTATTTTCCTTTACTGGTACTGGTTTCTTCTGAGTAATAGTCCACACTATTCGTATGAGAGCAAAAAATAGTGCAATTATTCCTATTGTCTTATGCCATGAGAAATAAAAGGCTTTACTTGCAAGCTGATCGTCGGTATTAAAAGGTAATAAATTTGCAAAAAAGCCGAGCGGAATAACCACCAAAATTAGCACTACTAAAAACCAATGAAATGATCTGCTTACCACTCCGTAATTGCGTGAAGTATTTCTGAATTGCATTGTTGTCTTTCTTTTTCAAAAAAACAGACACTTAAAGGACAAAAAAATTACGTTAGAAGCAAGAAGAAGCAACCATTACTTAGCACAAGAAGACTAAAATTTTCTTCATGACGGTTTCCTTTAATTTTCTGAATAGACTTTTGGTGATTTTGCATTTGTTACTCAATCAGCGACAAATAGTACAAGAAGGATACTTCGTAAGTGGTAAATTAGAAAGTAATTTGTTAAAATGGGATTCGAGAAAGTGATAGAGGGAAATAGTGAATAATGCTTAATTGGAACATGTCTTTCATATACAAATGTGGGATACTTCCGGTGTGCGGGTTTTGATAGTTCGCGACGTTATTAATTTTTTTCATTACCGTTTTTGAAGAATGATAGTGGATGTAGCCTTAATCTTTGATAATGCGAAAGCTGAAGCCTGCCTAGTAACATTTTAATTTGGTGGATTTTCTGTCCGTAATAACAAGTAGTACATTGTAAGCTATTGCAGCCACATTGAATTCAGGCTATCATTTTAGTGATTTTCATGGGATAAGCAAAGTGAGTCGTGCATTTTTATTTCCTGGTCAAGGATCACAAACTGTGGGTATGGGGCGCGATCTAGCAGATTACTTTCCAGATGCTTCTCGAGCATTTGAAGAAGTCGATGAGGCTTTAGGAGAAAAGCTCAGCAGGGTGATTTGGGAAGGTGATATTGAATCACTTACACTCACCCGAAACGCGCAACCTGCGCTACTCGCGATGTCAATTGCTGTGTTACGAGCAATGGAATCGCGCGGGATTACCATCAAGAATGCGTCATATGTTGCAGGTCATTCTCTTGGCGAATATTCCGCACTCGTTTCGGCTGGTTCGATATCTTTAACGAATGCTGCACAACTACTACGCTTGCGGGGTTCTGCTATGCAACGAGCGGTTGCCGTTGATGAAGGAGCGATGGCCGCAATAATTGGACTGAATATTGATATCATAAAAACAATTGTTGAAAATGTTTCGAAAAATAAACTGTGCGAGGTTGCAAACGATAATGACCCCGTTCAGGTTGTAATTTCTGGTCACAGAGAGGCCGTTGAGCAAGCGGTCAATGTTGCCAAGCAAACCGGCGCTAAACGAGCGATTATGCTTCCAGTAAGCGCACCTTTTCATTGTCGTTTGATGGAACCAGCCGCTATCGAAATGGCAGAAGCTCTTCGCCAAACAAAAATTAGTGAGCCAATCGTTCCTATTGTTATGAATGTGTTAGCTGAACCAATTTTGGAGCCTCAGATAATTCGTTCATTGTTGGTTAAACAAATTACCGGTGTCGTGCGTTGGCGGGAAACCATAATGAAGTTAGTGCAAAACGGTGTAACTGAAATTTGGGAACTTGGTGCTGGAAAGGCGCTTTGCGGTATGGTTAAACGAATTGATCGTGATATTGCGACACGCAGTTTTGGCAGTATCCCAGAAGTATTGACAGTTGGTACTTGATTTTGAAGAATAGCACATATGTTCAGTCTTGAAGGAAAAAATGCGCTGATTACGGGCTCATCTGGGGGTATTGGCGCAGCAATTGCGAAAAGTCTTCACGGTGCTGGAGCAACAGTTGGATTATCGGGAACACGTATATCGGCTTTATCAGATTTGGCGGCGGAATTAGGCAGTCGAGTACATGTCCTTCCGTGTCGACTTGAAAATTCCGATGAGATTAATTCATTACCCCAAAAAGCGGAAGAAGTACTAGGTCAGGTTAATATACTGATTAATAATGCTGGGATTACCCGAGATAGCCTACTTGTCCGCATGTCGGAGGATAGTTGGCGTCTAGTACTGGATGTCAACTTAACAGCAGCCTATAAACTTAGCAAAGGCGTGTTAAGAGGGATGATGAAATCAAGGTGGGGCCGCATTGTAAATGTATCATCAGTTGTTGGTGCAACTGGCAATCCTGGTCAGGCAAATTATGCTGCTGCAAAAGGGGGAATAATCGCCATGTCAAAGTCATTAGCATATGAAGTGGCACAACGTGGAATAACCGTAAACTCTGTCGCACCTGGTTTTATTGCTACAGCGATGACTGAAAACCTAACTGAAAGCCAAAAAATTGAAATTCAAAGTAAAATCCCCGTAGGTCGAATCGGCACAGGAAGTGAAGTTGCCTCAGCTGTTGTATTTCTTTGCAGTGATGAAGCATCATATATCACGGGAAGTACCTTGCATATCAATGGCGGAATGGCTATGTACTAAAATAGCTTTTACTAATTGAATCGCTTGCTATTACTGTATTCTGTGTTATTTGACGCTTATCACTTGAGTATATGCGGTTTTCCTGCTGCAAGGTAAACGTTTCAACAAAATGGTATTTGATCTATTCTTTAACGTTTAGCAAAGTGGAAATAAAAAGAGAATTTAAGAAATTAGTGAGGTACTAAAGTATGAGCGAAATCTCAGATCGTGTAAGAAAAATAGTTGTTGAACACTTAGGGGTTGATGAAGAAAGCGTGGTTGAAAATGCTTCCTTTATTGATGACTTAGGAGCAGATAGTCTTGATACCGTGGAACTTGTCATGGCATTTGAAGAAGAGTTTGGGATAGAAATTCCAGATGACGCCGCAGAAGCAATCCAGACCTTTGGAGATGCGGTGAAATTTATTGAAGAGCGGATGTAGCACTACTAAACTAGTTTAACTTACAATCTTGGATGATGGTCATTTGTGCCTTTTTTTAGGTCAATCTAATTGTTCCGTTTTGCTCTAAAAGATATCTATTGATTCTATTTTGGGATCTTAGGAAGTATTTGGTGTTCGTTTGTCTTTCGTCGCGTATTGCAAAATTTGTTCAATAAATTAACATTGCGATTGCAAGTTAATTAATGATCATTTTTGACTTCACGATATGTCATTAGATATTAGTAACTTGAAAAAATAGTGCAGTAATCTTGAGTTGAACGCTTAAGTGGATTTATTGCGTAGTAAAGCATCATATCAAAATAAGCGTGCAAAGTATTGTATGGCTTGTAAAATTCCTAATTTTCATGTAGGTACTTTTGTTGAGTTCCTATTGAAAGTTGGTTTAATTTGGTGCGCGATGACATGTTAAAAAACTATTTGGTTTACATATCAGATTTATAGTTTGCACTTGACTGATTTGTATAATTTTGAATTCACTTTCTTTTTTTGTATATCCACAAATTGTCATAAACAAACATAAAAAGAGTGATAGGTTGCTAATGGGAAAGAGAGTAGTAGTAACCGGTATGGGGCTGGTATCGCCTTTGGCCGATGGAGTGGAGCCAAGTTGGGTACGAATCTTAGATGGACAGTCTGGAGCTGACACAATTAAAGGTTTTGATCCTATTGACTTGATGACAACCTATGCTTGCGAAGTTCCGCGCGGTAACGGGCTTGATGATACTTTTTTCACTAACAAATATATGGAGCCAAAAGATCAACGAAAAGTTGATACATTTATTATGTTTGGTCTGGCAGCAGCGCAGCAAGCAGTGGAAGATTCTGGCTGGTTGCCAGACGATAATTACAGTAAAGAGCGAACTGGAGTACTTATTGGTTCCGGTATAGGTGGTCTGAATTCAATTACCGAAACAACACTTGTCATGGAAACGAAAGGGCCGCGCCGTATTAGCCCGTTTTTTGTGCCTGGTGCTTTGATTAACTTAATTTCTGGACAGGTGAGCATTCGATATGGCTTCAAGGGTCCTAATCATTCTGTTGTCACGGCCTGCTCAACCGGCGCACATGCTATTGGTGATGCGGCAAGGATGATAAAGTATGGCGATGCCGATGTTATGTTGGCAGGTGGCGCAGAATCTGCAATTTGTAAGTTGGGTATTGCAGGATTTAATGCTTGTAAAGCACTTAGCACAAAACGAGGTCATGAACCAAAGAAAGCTAGTAGGCCCTATGACGCGGATCGGGATGGATTTGTCATGGGAGAAGGGGCCGGAGTTGTCGTTCTTGAAGAGATCAATCATGCCCAAGAAAGAGGCGCAAAAATTTACGCAGAAGTCATTGGATATGGGTTGTCTGGAGATGCTTATCACATAACAGCGCCCTCAGAAGATGGTGATGGTGCACGACGGTCAATGCAAGCTGCTCTCAAGGATGCAAGACTAAATCCAGATGACATAGATTATATCAATGCACACGGTACTTCAACGATGGCTGATGTTATCGAATTAGCGGCAGTGGAACAATTGCTGGGAGAGAACATCGGTAATGTTACAATGTCATCAACAAAATCTGCGACGGGACACTTGTTAGGTGCTGCAGGTTCTGTTGAGGCGATTTTTTCAATATTAGCAATTCGGGATCAGGTTGCTCCTCCAACCATTAATTTGGAAAATGTGGCTGTAAAAACAGAAATTGATTTGGCACCAAATAAAAAACGTGAACGTAAGATTAATGTTGCATTATCCAATTCCTTTGGTTTTGGGGGAACTAACGCAAGCTTGGTGTTCAGAAAGTTAAATTAAATGGCTAAGGCAATCGCTGCTAATGGGTTAACGTTTCTGATTGTTTTTTTGTTTTTTGTAGGATCGGTAATTCTCTGGATTCGTGCACAATATCAAAATGACGGTCCTTTGACTGAAGCGATTTGTTTAGTTGTAGAACGTGGGTCAACGATGGACCGTGTAGGTCAATTTTTGAATGCACAAGGTGCAATATCATCCGAGCTTATATTTCGGTTGGGAGCGGACTATTCTGGAAAGACAAATCAACTGAAAGCGGGTAGCTTTATCGTTGAACCTAATGCTTCAATGCAAAGGATTGTTGCAGATATCACGGGAAGTGGAGCAAGCAGTTGTAGCACTGAAGTTGTTTACAGAATCGGAATATCGCAGCTTGTAGTGGAAATTCGCCAGTTAGATTTATTGGATAGACAGTATCAAATATTGGCAAGAATTAATTTACCAAACGAAGAAATCCCTGAGACATTACTTAATCAACAAACGAAACCAGGGGTTCGATTTAGAATTGCTTTGGCTGAAGGAGTAACGAGCTGGCAGGTTGCTGAGAGTTTAAAACAAATTGATATATTGACAGGAGATATACCGGAATTACCGCAAGAGGGCAGTCTTGCGCCGGCGAGCTATGATGTGATTCGAGGTGATGACAGACGTATTCTTCTTACTCAAATACAGAATGAGCAGATGTCACGAATTGTTGATGCATGGCAAAAGCGATCAAAGGACTCACCGCTAAGCACTCAAGAAGACATGGTCAATTTGGCGTCAATAATTGAGAAAGAAGCTGGCCTATCAAAAGAACGTAAGAAAATTGCAAGTGTTTTTGTCAATAGATTACTTCGCGGAATGCGATTACAGTCTGATCCAACGGTCATATATGGCATTACACAAGGCAAGGGAGTCTTAGGTCGCGGATTGCGTCGTAGCGAACTCAATGAGAAAACACCTTGGAATACTTATAGAGTTGATGGACTTCCTTTAACGCCGATCTCTAATCCCAGTTTGGAGAGTTTGATTGCAGCTGTAAATCCTGACGATACTACTTATTTTTATTTTGTCGCAGATGGAACAGGTGGTCATGCTTTTTCTGAAACACTTGATGAACACAATCAAAATGTTGCGCGATGGCGCCAAATTGAAGCAGAACGCAAGAAAGTTAATAACTAAACTGTGAATCGGCTAATCTATTACTCGTTTACCAAATAGATGCCTTTGATGGTGAATCATGTATACTTATGTTGGTGTTCGAAAATCAATCAATTTCGAGATCGTATGTAGTCAACATATAAAGTACTGTGTTTATTGTAGATACTTGATCTATCGTTTTTTTACATTCAAAAGAAAGTTGATTGTGTTAGCTGGAAGATTGAATGCCTAAGAAGTAACTTTCAATTCATGCACCGGCATTTTAGCTTCGTTTTCTGTATCGTTATGAAGAACCATCGCCTCAGAGGGCACAATTGTAGAAATTGCATGTTTGTATACCAATTGAGAAATATCTTCACGTCGAAGTAGAATACAAAAATTATCAAACCATGTGATTACACCTTGTAATTTGATACCGTTCACTAAGAAAATCGTTACTTGTACTCTCGTCTTGCGCACTTGATTTAAGAATATATCTTGTAGATTTTGTTTGTTTGATGACATTTCGTTATTTCCTTATTCGTCATTCTATACTTTTAGAGCTCGTAAACATTTATTGTGCGGCGATGACCCCTGCAACTAAGTGAATGCCAGCCGCGAAGCTGGAGGTAGTCTTGTCATCCCGCTTCGCCATCGCCGGGTACTCGTTGATTTTGGCAAAAAAAATTCTCAATCTGGTGTCGATCTCGGGAGGCGTCTCGGTCAAAGATTCGGTGAAGAGCTCGGTTCATCTTCGGGGGAATCACCGCCTCGGCTCCAAGCCAACAGCCTTGTCGCCGATCAATCTTGCAAAGTCAATGTCCTGAAAAGGTCCTTCATCACCATCAGATCGTGACTCTGGCCAAGTAGGACATCAAAACGAATCAGCTTTCTCATGGCATCCATCAGCGTTACGGTCCTGCTTGTCAGACCGCCCTTTGAGCGACTGACGCTTTCGTATGATCCCCTGTTTCTGACCCGAAGGCCTTCGTAGTCACTTGGATAATCGGGCCATCCACCGACAGATCGAAATCGCCGGATCAAACGTGCACAAAGTCCCTTCTGTACCCACCGGTAAAACCGCGGCAAGACACTGTTCCCATTGCCAAACGGCGCCTGAAGATCCCGCCAAAGCACCGCTTCAAGAAACAGGTGGTTGTCCGCCGTTCTCTTGGGACCCGTTTTCTTTCCCGAAAGAAGCGGCTTAATCCGCTTCCACATGTTATCCGTCAAAACGGTTCGATCCTTTTTCATAATTCTGTTCTCTGAATTGTCTGCGTCGCCTCTTGTACGAGCGACTCTGAGAGCAAACATACCGACTTTCCATAAATTTTCAAGGGCAGATGTCCACGAACCTTAGTATATTAACTTTATTGTATTGATAGGTATAGGGATTTGAGTTTGATGCGGGCACCGTTGGTTGTGAACCGCCAGTTGATGGAGTGTTGGGCGGCGTTGCGATGATCCTGCCAGGCACGTACTTCCCGAACCATCGTCTTCCGGTCAGGAATGCGTCGTGCAAGGCATTGCCGCGTGAGCACATTGATCTCAATTTCAGCGATGTTCAGCCAAGAGCCGTGTTTTGGTGTGTAGTGAATCTCGAAGCGAGCCGCGATTCGCTTCGCCTCCGCCGGCTCAAAGCGCTCATAGAGGGTTGAGAGCTTATGCGTGTTAAGGTTATCCATCACCAGAATGATTGTTTTGTTGGGAAAGTGTACATCCGCCAGATCCTTTAACACATCAGCGACATCCTGTTTGGTTCGGC
>JAPORV010000420.1 GCA_026710055.1 Aestuariivita sp. | reverse complement strand
AAGGGGCCGAGTTCCGTGCTCAACGCAGGGCATCATTCCCCTTGAAATCGATTCCAAAGATTTGGTATAAATGAAGATAAGGACATGTCGTTGTTTTCTCTATGTGTTGTTGTTTCTTTTTTTTCATAGATGAAGAGATGCGACATGTCCATTCTGCTTTTCAGCAAAATGCCCGAAAACAGGAAAAATTCACTTAAATGTAGACTTTTGCAAGTGACTCATTCTACCAATGTTTTCAGTAATTAGTGTCTGTTAAAAAACCCCTATTTTTCTTAAATTTCAAAAGTTTACCATGCATAAAAGTATATTTTTCAACGTGTTGACTTAACCGAAATATGTGGATGCCTTTTCTTCAATTTAGTGAAGATTGGTTGATTCAATGGAAATCTTGTAAGATATTAAGGAATTGTACCCAATATCGGAAATCTTCGTCAGAACAAACGCATCAGAAAAGTACATGTTTCCAATATTTTACTATCAAATTTAGGGTTTTTTTAAAGACACTAATTATCGTCAACTGATAGGAACAAGATGGGTTTATAGACGCTCCCTTTGTGAGGGATAATACATTGAATCTAGTCACCCTACCGGCTCAACCCGAATGTCCAACAGATTACGCGCCTCACGCCCGCAAGCGATTGCAATCAAATGAACAGCCTCTTTCCGGTCCCTATACTTCTCAGCATACCCCCTGTCCCGCATCTGGGCGAGTGCCGCCTCTAACGCCGCCTCAGTCTCCATAGCGGTTTCCACCATCTTGACCTCAACGATAAACACCTGACCACCCGTCAAGATAACCAGATCAGCCCGACCATGGCTGGAGGCCTCCTCCGAGCGCACATCCACACCAATCGCTCGAAACCCCATCTGCAACAAACCCGTATACCACGCCTCATAGCGCGCAACATCCCCCGTTGTGTGCCATTGATACGGAATACTCGCAAAATACGCCTTCAGGGTCTCCGTAAACCCTCTAAAGTCGTTGACCTCTAGCAGGTCCCGCAATGTCTTCCCTTCGTCCAAAGGAACGATATCCTTTGGATTAAGATAGACCAGCAACTCATCATTCAAACTCAGTTGCACCTCCCGATTGGGATAATCCAAACAATAGAGGGTCCGATGCCCTTCTTGTTTCTCGTCTGTGATGGTGAGATACCCCGTTTGAAACAACAGAGCTTCGGCACTGATCGAATCCACATCAAACTTCGAGATCAGCGCCCTGTCGACCATCCGGTTCTCCAATTCCCTTAAACTGACGGACTTCTCCTTCAGTATTTTCAACAGGAACGCCGGGTTCCCTGTTTCAAACCAATAAGGGCGAAACTCCCGATGATCCAACAACAAGAGCACATCATAGGGATTGTAAACTCGCTCGGTGCCACGCCAGTTGTAGCCATTGTACCATTGACGGATGGCATTCCGGTCCAATCCCTCCAACTCAGGAGCAAACACCGTATCAATATCCGCGTCAGTATACCCGCAGATGGTAGCAAAACGGGGATCAAGGCTGATGTCCTTGAGATTGTTCAACCCCGAGAATAAACTGACTTTGGAGAACATACTCACACCCGTGACAAACACAAAGCGCACATGTTCAGCACTGTCCTTGATGATCCCGTAAAACCCCCGCAGATACTCTCGATTGGCGCGGGCAAGGTCAGGGTCATGCAGTACGTCAAGGATTGGCTTATCATATTCGTCAACAAGAACAACAACTCGTTGACCTGTCGTCTGGTGGAGATAATAAATCAGTTTCTGGAGCCGCACAGGCCCTGTACCTGTAATATGATCCATGTCCAATCCTGTAGCATGTTCGATCAGTTCCAGTTGAGCAAGAACACTGTCCTCAATGTCTTCCGGTTCAGTATACTTTCCACCAAAGCTCAAACGGACCACAGGATGGATGACCGACCAGTCCCAGTGATCATGAATGTCCAACCCTTTGAACAAAACCTCCTGCCCTTCGAACAACGCTTTGAGTGTGCTGATCAGTAAACTCTTACCAAATCGACGCGGCCGCGAGAGAAACCAATGATCGCCACGCTCAATCAGATCCCGGATCAACGAAGTCTTGTCAACATAATAGCTGTTGGTGTTTCGCAGTCGGTCAAAATCCTGAATGCCCGTAGGCAAGCGTTGGCGGGTCATAGGCATCCTCCTGAAAAACACGCGATAAAAACTGATTATTTCTTTCTATCATTGATCTCGGACAGATGCAAATGATAGGCGTTTCGAAGTAATCCAAACGCACAACCATTTCAGTCAAAAATAACTGTACAACATACCGGTTGATTAATCACTCACACTTTTTCTGAGCAAGTGATCAATCCCTCAAGTTCACGCTCACCGGTATCTATTTTATCCAAAGCTACAAACTGGTTATCCTTCTTTGGAAAAGCACATAGATTATCCACCGCTCAATATCTTTGTCAATATCACCGTTCAATCATCTGAACATAGCCCTGATTTTGATCAAGCTGATCAAGCTTTGTTTAGGAAATTATATACATCTTACACTATGATCAAATTTTGCTTTTGACAAAGTACAAGAAAGCGGCATAATGAAACAATACTAAGAATCTATCAAATTCTTTGGAACGCCACACTATTTCCCGCTAAGGTTGGTACGTTTTATTTATCGCAAATATAAAATGTCTTATATCGAACAAACGCGGCCAATAATGTATAATAAAGATGTCAACTGTTTTTTAAAATTTTTATGGTGTAAGATGTATATAATTTCCATAATAATCATCAGAAATACATATGAATGAACCGATGACGGCACGAAAAAACACGGTGGAACAGGATATCGAAGACGCTCTGATCAGCAAACTTCAAGGTCTCAATTACGTGTATCGTGCCGACATTCGCGATCGAGCAACGCTGGAAGGCAATTTCCGGCAGAAGTTTGAAGAGCTCAACCGTGTTCGGCTTACAGATACCGAGTTCAAGCGTCTTTTGGGACAGATCGTTCAGGCGGATGTGTTCGCAACCGCACAGGCCTTGCGCCAGCGTGAGACGTTTATGCGCGATGATGACACCCCTCTCCACTATACACTGGTCAATACAAAGGACTGGTGCAAAAACACGTTTGAGGTTATTCATCAACTGAAGATCAATACCGACTATAGTCACCACCGGTATGATGTGATCATCCTGATGAACGGAATTCCTTTGGTGCAGATTGAGCTGAAGGCGCTGGGCATCAATCCTAAAAAGGCGATGGAGCAGATCGTTCAGTACAAGACTGATCCCGGTAATGGATACACACGGACCCTGCTCTGTTTCATCCAATTCTTTGTCGTGAGCAATCGCACGGAGACGTGGTATTTTGCCAACAACAACCTGAAACACTTTGAGTTCGGGGCCGAGGAGCCGTTTCTGCCAGTCTACCAGTTCGCTGATCAAGCCAACACTAAAATCACCCATCTTGATACGTTCGCTGAACATGTATTTTCGAAATGCACCCTTGCGCGGATGATCAGCCGCTACATGGTTCTGGTTGCAACGGAACGAAAGCTCCTGATGATGCGACCGTACCAAATCTATGCGGTACAGGCGATCACCGCGTGCATTGATCAAAAGAGGGGCAACGGGTATGTCTGGCACACGACTGGCTCCGGCAAGACACTGACCTCCTTCAAGGCAGCTACCCTGCTCAAAGCCAATGAGGCAATCCACAAATGCCTCTTTGTGGTCGATCGCAAGGATCTTGATCGCCAGACCCGCGATGAGTTCAACCGGTTTCAGGAAAATTGTGTCGAGGAAAACATCGATACTGCAACACTGGTCCGCCGTTTATTATCGAAAGATTATGCGGACAAAGTGATTGTGACGACCATCCAGAAACTGGGGCGAGCTCTGGATGGCAGGAACCCATACACACAACAGCTCACCCCACTCCGCGATGCGCGCATGGTGTTCATCTTCGACGAATGCCACCGCTCCCAGTTCGGGGAACGGCATGAGGCCATCACATCCTTCTTTCCCAACGCACAGTTCTTCGGGTTTACCGGCACACCGATCTTTGACAAAAATGCTTTGATGCATCAAATTGAGGGACAGATCAAGCGCCCGAGAACCACCAAAGACATCTTTGAAAAAGAGTTGCATGCCTACACCATCACGGACGCTATTGAGGACCGGACTGTTTTGCGGTTTCATGTTGATTATTTTAATCATTCGAACGGGAATGATGTTGATGAACGCAAGCACAAGAAGGCGGTTGTTCGTCAGATTCTGGAAAAGCATGACACCGCGACACACGGGCGGCGGTTCAACGCCCTGTTTGCAACACGTTCTATTAAAGATGCTATCGCCTATTACGATCTTTTTAAAGCACATCAGAAGCAACGACTTGCCACCCACCCCGATTTTAAGCCCTTGAACATCGCCACGGTGTTCTCTCCGCCCCCGGCAGCGGGCGATCCAATCCGTGAGCAAATGCAGGAAGACCTTCCACAGGAATATGAAGACAACCAGCATGAGCCGGAGGTAAAGACCGCAGCCCTGAAGACCATCCTTGCGGACTACAATCGTCAGTATCAGACCCACCACGACCTCAGCACCTTTGATAACTATCAGAAAGACATCCAGCAGCGCATCAAGGAGCACGCCTTCCCCAACAAGGATCTTCCCCGAAAAGGCGCCGAGAAGATTGATCTTACGATTGTTGTTGATATGCTGTTGACGGGTTTTGACGCACGGTTTCTCAATACTCTGTATGTGGACAAGACACTAACCTATCACCGTTTGATTCAGGCCTTTTCCCGTACCAACCGGACATTGAACGCCACCAAGCCCTACGGCAACATCCTCGACTTCCGAAGACAGAAGGACAATGTGAATAAGGCTATTGTTCTGTTTTCCAGGGGTCAGACAGAAGAAGCCCGCCGGATCTGGCTTGTTGAGGATGCCGCCACTGTCATGACCGAATTCCGGACCTGCATGAATGATCTCACGGCGTTCATGGATTCACAAGGCCTTGAGGCGACGCCCGAACAGGTGCTCAATCTAAAGGGCAACGATGCTCGCATTCAGTTCATTAACCGTTTCAAGGACATCCAGCGGTGCAAGATCAAGCTGGACCAATACACTGATCTGACTGACGCACAGTGTCACGAGATTGAGCAAATGCTCGGCACCGATGATCTGAACGCCTTTCGTGGTGTGTATCTCGAAGTCGTCAGACGCCTGAAGGAAGGCGATGGAACGAATAGACCCAACCCCGATGTGGAAGACAAAACGGAGGCGAACACTCAAAATGATGATCCAAATGATCCATCAGGCAGTGAGACAAGGGGCAATGAAAGGGGGATAGACGATGTTGACTTTGAACTGTCGCTCTTCTCCTCGGTCGTTATTGATTACGATTATATCATGCAATTAATTGCGCGATATACTCGTTCGGATTCACAGCAAACCGATACTCTCACCCGCACCGAGCTGATCGGTTTAATCCAATCGGATGCCAAGTTTCTGGATGAACGGGATGTTATCACGGAGTATGTGCACTCCTTGAAGAAAGGCGAGGCTCTTGATCAGGAAGCAGTTAAAGAAGGGTATCTGCATTTCAAAGCTCACAAAGAAGTCGAGAAGATTACCACTATTGCCCAGAAGAATGGTTTGGACGCCGATTCTCTTGCGGTCTTTGTCAAGACCATTTTGCAAACCCGAATTTTTGATGGTGAACAGCTGACAGACCTGATGGCACCGCTCAATCTTGGTTGGCGTGCGCGGGTTGATCGGGAGCGAGCTCTCATGGACGATCTACTTCCCATCTTGCGCAAACAGGCAGAAAGTCGGGAGATTGCGGGTCTTGATGCCTACGAACGGGACGGGACAAACGGATAATGGAGAAGAAGACAGGTCTTGTGCCGCGCTTGCGGTTCCCAGAGTTTGGAGATGCAGACGGTTATAAAAAAAGATCATTATTTGATTTTGTTTATGAAGTTTCAACACGGAATCGACTGAATGAATTTCATCGTATTCTAAGTGTAACAAATCATAAAGGTTTTGTGCTGGCAAAAGATCAATTTGATCACCGCGTGGCAAGTTCTAATGTTACAACTTACAAGGTCGTAAAGCGCGGGCAATATGCATTTAATCCATCTCGAATAAACGTAGGTTCAATTGCCCGTCTGGATGATTGGGAAAACGGTATCTTAAGTCCGATGTATGCGGTATTTCGCATTCATGACAAAAAAATATACAGCAACTACTTTTTGCACTGGCTTTCAACATTTCAAGCAAAACAGGGCATAAGACAAAAGATAAAAGGCAGTGTTCGTGAAACGGTTGATATAAAGAGTTTTATGTCTTTAGCAATCTTGTTACCCATCATTGCCGAACAACAGAAAATCGCCTCGTGCCTGTCTTCTCTGGACGATCTGATCACCGCTCAGGAGGACAAGCTCGCCGCCCTGCGCGAGCATAAGAAGGGACTGATGCAGCAATTGTTTCCACGCCCGGGCGAAACAGTGCCGCGCTTGCGGTTCCCAGAGTTTGGAGATGCAGACGGTTATAAAAAAAGATCATTATTTGATTTTGTTTATGAAGTTTCAACACGGAATCGACTGAATGAATTTCATCGTATTCTAAGTGTAACAAATCATAAAGGTTTTGTGCTGGCAAAAGATCAATTTGATCACCGCGTGGCAAGTTCTAATGTTACAACTTACAAGGTCGTAAAGCGCGGGCAATATGCATTTAATCCATCTCGAATAAACGTAGGTTCAATTGCCCGTCTGGATGATTGGGAAAACGGTATCTTAAGTCCGATGTATGCGGTATTTCGCATTCATGACAAAAAAATATACAGCAACTACTTTTTGCACTGGCTTTCAACATTTCAAGCAAAACAGGGCATAAGACAAAAGATAAAAGGCAGTGTTCGTGAAACGGTTGATATAAAGAGTTTTATGTCTTTAGCAATCTTGTTACCGATCATTGCCGAACAACAGAAAATCGCCTCGTGCCTGTCCTCCCTAGACAATCTGATAACCGCTCAGGAGGACAAGCTCGCCGGCCTGCGTGAGCATAAAAAAGGGCTGATGCAGCAACTCTTTCCCTCTTTGGAGAATCATTAAAACATGGGAGAAGGACATTTTCAAACTCTCAATGCGCTTGCCGATGCATTGCGACAAGAATTGCAATCTAAGAAATTCATCCTGCTCCATGCCCACAATGGAACAGGAAAAACCCGACTCTCCACAGCCTTTAAGGATCTTGGAAAAGAGTCGGACGCTGATCAGGAAATCGAATTACGAGACACATTGTATTTCAATGCCTTCACCGAGGATTTGTTTACATGGGACAATGATTTAGAAGGTGACACGAAACGAAAATTAAAGCTTAACACGAATTCCAGCTTCTTTAGTGGATTGGAATCGATGGAAATGGACACCCGTATTCGTGCATTTCTCAACCGTTACGTAGATTTCGAGTTTAAAATCGACACAACCACTTGGGAGGTGGTCTTTTACCGGAAAGTAAGGATTCAGACAAATGCTGATATTACCTACGGCCGCAACACCATGACGATGCCGCAGATTGAGGCAGTGTTTAAAAGCCATCGGGCAGCAACCATAAAGATATCCCGAGGCGAAGAAAATATCTTTATCTGGTGTTTTTTTCTCGCGGTTGTTCAACTGGCGATTGATGACGACGGTACAGGTCCTTATAATTGGGTTAAATACATTTATATTGATGATCCGATCTCGTCACTTGATGAGCACAACGCCATCGCGGTGGCCCATCATCTCGCTCAATTGCTGAAAAATCAAACTCAAAAAAAAGCCGTGATCTCAACCCATCATACATTGTTTTTTAATGTACTCTGGAATGAGTTAAAAAACGCAAACCGTTATGTTCTGAGCCACAAACCATCATCGCAAGGTTATCATTTACGCAAGACCGACGACACACCGTTTTTCCATCATGTGGCCGCACTCGTGGAATTGTATCGGGTATCCCGTGAAGGCACGTTGTATACATATCATTTCAATATCCTTCGAAGTATTCTCGAAAAGACAGCCAGTTTTCATGGCTACAAACATTTTTCGGCGTGCATCAAGCGTGCTGATGGCGATGACGACGGTCTTTTGCATACACGTATGGTCAATATTCTCAGTCATGGAAATTACTCGTTGTTCGAACCGCAGGAAATGGTGGACGAAAACAAGGACTATTTCCGAACAATTCTTGATCAGTTCATTGACCGGTATGCCTTCAATTCCGATCTCTTTTGAGATAAACCAATCATAGAAATAGGTAACCTGACATGACAGAACAGCAACAACTTGGAAAAACACTTTGGGCCATTGCTGATAAACTCCGTGGGGCGATGAACGCGGATGATTTCCGGGACTATATGCTGTCTTTTCTGTTTCTCCGGTATCTTTCAGACAATTACGAAAAGGCCGCAAAGAAGGAACTGGGAAACGATTATCCCCATACCAACGGAAACGAAGAGAGGTCGTCGCTGGTGATATGGTATGAACAAAACCCCGATGATGTCGCCGAGTTTGAAACGCAGATGCGCCGCAAAACCCATTACGTTATTGATCCCCAATATCTGTGGACAAGCATCTCGCATATGGCGCTTATACAAGACGATCATCTTCTTGAGACACTCCAGAACGGCTTTAAGCATATCGAGAATGAGTCTTTCAAAAGTACGTTTTCAGGCCTGTTCTCCGAAATTGATCTCACCTCTCAAAAACTTGGCAAGACATATACCGACCGCAATACGGCGCTTTGTACGATTATCAGCCAGATTACCAAGGGCCTGGACGGTTTACTGACTGACACCGATGCACTGGGCGATGCGTATGAATATCTGATTGGGCAATTCGCCGCAGGCGCCGGCAAGAAAGCGGGTGAGTTCTACACGCCACAACATATCTCCAGCATCCTGTCTGGAATTGTGATGTTGGACCCACAAGACCCCGCAACCGGCCTACGGCAACAGATGGGCGCCATCATGGATTTCGCCTGCGGGTCAGGCTCGCTTTTGCTCAATGTCCGCACACAGATGAAACCCGACCAGACCACACGCCTTTATGGCCAGGAGAAGAATGTCACCACCTACAATCTCGCCCGGATGAATATGCTACTGCACGGCGTTAAAGACACCGAGTTTGATATTTTCTGCGGCGATACATTATCTAATAGTTGGGACATATTGCGCGAGACCAACCCGGCCATACGCCCGCAGTTTGATGCTGTTGTGGCCAATCCACCGTTCAGCTATCGCTGGGAGCCGAAAGACGACCTGACCGATGACCTGCGGTTTCGGCATTACGGGCTTGCGCCAAAATCCGCTGCTGATCTTGCGTTTCTGCTGCACGGGTTCCATTATCTTAAGGACGATGGCGTCATGGCCATTATCCTACCGCATGGTGTATTGTTCCGAGGCGGCACCGAAGCCAACATCCGCAAGAAATTGCTCGAAGATGGCAATATCGATACTGTGATTGGGTTGGCCCCAAATCTGTTCTACTCAACCGGAATCCCCGTCTGCATTCTTATCCTCAAGAAATGCAAGAAGTTTAACAATGTGCTGTTCATCAATGCGTCTGAGAAATTCGAGAAAGGTAAGCGCCAGAATAGGCTAACAGAGACACACATCAAAGAGATTGTCAGCACCTACCAGCAGCGTCCGAAACAAATAGAACGCTATGCACGAAGTGTCGGTATGGATGAGATCAGGGAAAACGACTGCAACCTGAATATTACCCGGTATGTCAGTACAGCCAAACCCGAAGTTCAAATTGACCTCACCGAAACCCACAAGACATTGGCCCAGTCCGAAGAACAGGTTCACATGTTTCTACAACAGCACAACGCCTTTCTGAAGGAACTTGGGCTACCCGCATTGCCAGATGGGAATGTCAAAATGTCGCAGGAGCGTTCCATATCGTGATGAGCATAACACACATGCGAATAGATCCAAACGATCCCTCCATATTGCCCGAGGGAAGAATTGACCCTTCTGTTATCGACGCAACAACAGACGCGACAATTGCTGTACAGAAACAGAAAGATGAAGCAGAGGCGTTACAGGCTATAGCGCACTACACATGACGGATACGACAGTGGATGGGTCTTAGCTGAGCAGAATTGGCGCGCCGTATTGCCAGGTCCTCCGAAATCACCCTAAATTGGGAACTAGGTAGTGTCTGTAAAAAAACCCTAAATTCGATATTAAAACGCTGAAAAATTTGACTCTTTTGTCATTTTTCTCTGGCGAAGATT
>JAPORV010000274.1 GCA_026710055.1 Aestuariivita sp. | reverse complement strand
GACAAGCTGCGTTTGCTGGCCTTACCGCCCCTGCGGCGAGGCTTTCGATTAAGTTCGCGATCACCCTTGTGGCTTTTCAATACATAGTGTCTGTTAAAAAACCCCGTTTTTTCCCAAATTTCAAAAGTTTACCATGCATAAAAGTATATTTTTCAACGTGTTGACTTAACTGAAATATGTGGATGCCTTTTCTTCAATTTAGCGAAGATTGGCTGATTCAATGGAAATCATGTAAGATATTAAGAAATTGTACCAAATATCGGAAATCTTCGTCAGAACAAACCCATCAGAAAAGTACATGTTTTCAATACTTTACTAGCGAATTTAGGGTTTTTTAATAGATACTACATAGGTTTCGTTAGCTTTGACAATGTCCTTGAGCTTTGGAGTTTTCTGGTCCTGCGTACCTAGAAACCGATACAGCCAATGAAACGCGGTGGCGATAGCAAGATCACAACGCTTTGAGGAGGCGCGGATTGCCGGCCCGTCAGCGAGGCATCCCCCGAAGGTGAGCCATTTGTCCTTCTTGTGCAGCCCCCCTGCAAAGGCGTGCCAGTTGCTGCGTTGAAAGTCTTGCTACAGGCCTTGCACTTATACCGCCGTAATCCCAAGGCCTTGCCCCGAGAAACCGCACCCGGCGCACCACAACGCGGACACTCTCGGCTCTCCGCTAATCTCGCCTCAATGGCCTCTAGCGAAGCAGATGGCTTAGCTTCTCCAAGCAATACAGGTTGCGCTTGGCTAAGACTGTCTATATCGAATGGCCACATTTGAAATTGTTTGTGATCTATTGCCGATACTTTCTTGATTTTCATAAAATTATAGAGCCTCTTACAAAATTGACGAGTTGAATGGTTGATTGACATTGGGCCTAATTGGCCGCGTGATCCGAACATCAAATGGCTGAACACTTTCGGGTGCCTGCGGACGCGCACATGGCGGGCGTTGGTCTGCTTGACCCCGGACCGGATCCGGTATCGGACGCTCTCCAGCATGACTACGCCGCACCTGCGCAGCGCTCTGGCCTCGCGCATTCGCTCCGCAAGGCGGGTGTCAGAAAACTCGGTGAAAGCGCGCGTTAGCGCCTGACCATCCTGTAGCGGATGTCTAGGAACAGCCAGACACGCCGCGACGAAACGCCCGACCTCAATCAAATTCGAGAACCTGAACGAAGCGCTTGTACTTCTCTAACAGCGGATTGATCTCCTCGGCAAATCGCCGAAAAAAGTTCCCTTTGAAATTGGTTCTAGACATTCGATAGGGTTGATCGCAAGAACATGGGCCCACTGCCTCGACATGTTTTAATTTAGCATCTTCAATATATCGTAGAGGACGTCCCCAAGTCCAGATCAGAACTTTCGATAACCGCCCGATTCAATAAAAAATCCGCTGGGGTGCAGGGTTTTGCAGGAGGCTCAATTTATAGCGTAAATCAAGCTATTCTTTGCATCTGTTGCTGCGGTTTTCATCTCTTTCTTTTTCAACCAGTAAACCGCAATAGGCGGCTCGCCGTCATGGGCTCCGTGTGGCCGCTTATGATTATAATACTCTCGACCCAACTGTTAATGCTTGGAAGTGCCTCTGAACCGGTTTGTCACGCGTGCAGACAGATACATTCATATTTACAGCGTTTTCACTTATTCATGAGGTATATCGCGCAGCTTGGAAGAAGTTCCAATATTCTTCTGGTGTGAAGAGGTCATAGACTTTGCCGGTGGCCTCGGTGAGTTGATCGAGGGTTCTTGCGTCGATGCGGCGAAGATGCACCTTCGACTTTGAGAAGGCCATCTCGATGGGGTTGAGATCGGGGCTGTAGGCCGACAAGAACAAGAACCCGCAACCGTGTGCTTTGAGCATCTGCGCAACGGTCGCGCTCTTGGATTGCACAACCTGAAGTCTGGAAATTATGTTGAAGTTTTCATTCATTGAGCTGTTCCCATTTGATGTATGCCTTGGTTTCGGGTTCACATTTTTCGTCGATCTTGACGAGGACTGCGGTTGAGAGATGCTCCAAGGAATCGAGGTTTGGAAAGATTCTGACCTTGGACGTGCACTGCTTGAGTTCTTGCGGGATCGGTCGTTCGACCCTGTTTGAGGTGCGCATACGTCTGTGGTGTGCTCCTGGCAGAGAAAAAACCGCAAGACCTTCTGTTATATTATTTTCCAACCAGTCGGCGAAGTCGGGATTATTTGTCGCGATAGCTGATCACGAGCGCGCTCAGCTCAGCCTCGGCGGCCTAGAGTGAGGATGCATTCCAAACGGCTCTGAGTTATCTTCCGATCTGTTTTCTGATGTCAGTGTTTGGGCTATACTGCACAGCGTTCTGAGCCAGATGGAATTGGCAGCGTTGCCATGTTGCCGCCCCCAGAACTACTCGCCGTGCTGCTTTTAACTCGGCATGGTCATCTGAGACGATGAAGACAGTGCCATGCATGCTGCAGGCATGCAGGCATTCCCGGAACTCCAACCAATGGACTTTTATTTCCGAGAGCGCCACGGAGAGGTCCAGAGGCCCAGACCGTACCATCACTCATTATCGCCTACCTCGCTGCTTAAAAGTACGGCCATATCGCGCATAAGGCCGTCATGGCAGGTTTTTTCATAGCGTGCATTCAAGATCAGATATTGTATTTGGCCAAGGGGCCGGTTGCGCCAAGCAGCGAGGTTTTTGTCCAGCAATTTGGCGGCCTGGCTGACCCAGTTTGAGGATAGGCTTTCGATCCCGAACGCGTGCATTACATCTTCGGCCTGCCACGTGGAGACACCCTTGATGTACATCGCGGCAATAGCCAGCATAACGGCGAGAAAAGACCGTTGGCCGCGTTCAAGCGACCGAGGATAGAACGGCTCCTCCCCGTGGTTGGCCCTTTTGGGCACCCGAATAGAGACGTCCTGGCAGGGTGTCGATCCGTTTGGGTTTTTAGCCATTGGCGTAGTCTTGCCGCTCAGATGTTCGTTTGTAGTGTCGCGCTTTCAGGCGTTACTCGCGCTCAATCTATACCGCAATTTCTAAGATCTGGCCGAAGACCCGCATCAGATCGGTTGCGTCATTTTCGATCAGATGTTCCAGAACAGCCTCAATCGTCGTTTTAAAGCGCAAACCTCAAACAAATTTCCAGGCATCAAGTTACATTGCCATTTGAATAGCAGTCCGACGGAGCGAGAAGAGAACCGGTCAATGACGCCTGCATACTCCGCATATCGGTCATTGCGAAACCTAGACTGTCTCGCGACCTGACGCGTGCTGGCGACAGATTATAACAAGGCAATCGAACGGAAAATCTCAGATCCAGAGAAGGTTTTGCTACGAAGCAGAGTTATAGTTCATGGCACTATAGATCTTTTTGGTGCAAACTTGAATCAATTTCCGCACTCACGCCCAAGCTGTTCAGTTGTTTCCCCTGTAGATTATTAAATAATCTGTGGACAAAAAAGCTTAATAATATTACGGAAATTAGCGGAATTGCTTGGCAATTGGGGGTAAAAAACTTCTAAATAGCTGTTTGATGAGAGGAGTAGCGTGGCTCAGGAAATTACTAAATCTTACGACAATTTTATCAACAAGCTTTGGGCTTTTGAATCTGATGTCGACCCCGCAAAACAGGCTTGGTACAACGAAAATTGGACTAAGCCCGTGGCTGGAACTTATCCACTAGTGTCGTATCCAGGTCGTGTCAAGCGTGATCCAAAAACCGGGGAACCGCTCGAAAGCGGTCCCCTTACGGTTCAGCAGTTGTTTTTCGCAATTGGACTTAAAGATTTCTACGATCCCAGCGATCCGTCTCCCGACTGGAAAACAATTCAATCTAACGTTATTAACTATCTGGGGTTTGTCGGATTTCAATTTCAGGAGTCAGACCTGAACGACCTCGGATATTATAATTTTCCATCTGTGGCCGTCGATGGTGTGCATTATCCCTCACATTATGTCGATGTACCAACATCCCATTGGGAAAACGGCGTGACGCAGTTCTTTGACACGAATACAAAGGAGGTCAGCACACCAACGGTCGTCACCGATGTTGTCTGTTTTTATGACGAGTATTTCACTGGCAAAAATGGAGTGACGAATGTTTTGGAATTCAAAAATCCTGAAAAACACATACTCATCATCAAAGATCATTTTGATAACAAATACGCGAATATTATAAGCGGTTTGACCAGCCGTGGAAAAAATCTATCCGAATATCTGAACACATACTTGACATGGGACGGACTTACCCCGTCCGTTACGCCGCCTCCAGGGAGACGCACCAACAAGGTCGAGGTCACATTGTCCGGCCTTTTGGCTGGTGCTCATCTCAGAGGCGCAGAAGGTGTTGTTTCTCTTCTTGTTGACTACAAGAATTCAGTCGACGAAAATGGCACGTACATACTCCAATATGTTCAGGATTATGCGGGTTATCAAACACCGTTTTTAAATTCAGGTTAGGTGTTCGATTTCAGGGCGATCACTTTTCTTCAAATCGTTTTCGTAACCCTGCTTCTAGTTTGAAGTGCAACGCCCCTCTGGCTTCCAAATTCCACACGGAAACAGCGTTAGTTTCTTCGGATTTGGTAACTATAATCCTACGCCTGAATTGACGTGAATAGGGGTGGCCGCTTTTTTCGAGCAGCACTGCCTTGCCTATCTCATACCGCTCAATGATCTCTGAGGGCATTGCTTAGGGCAATCACGCTTCAAAATCCTTGGATAAGTGTTTTGGGGAAGTCATCACTCCAGCTTGCTTTTTTGAATTTCCCGCAGTTTGACTCTTTTGCGGTGTTCGCTTTGATGATGTTCAATTCGATGCGTCTCAATGCTGCGAAGTTTGCTGGCGCATGGCCCTTTCGCGTGCGATGTTGGTCGTCGTTCATCACAACATTAGGGGACCAATGCAAACTATTCTCGGTCTGCCGGTGGCCCTGAATTATCGTTATAGCGGCCTGAGGTGTGTGACTGACTTCTGACATTTTTTCATGTAAGCTATTGATATCATTACATCGAAGTTGCCAAAAGGCACTACGGGCGCTTTTTGCGCCTGCGATTATATCCGGGTGTTGCAGGAGATCAGTCTTTGGTCTGAGTTGCTCGCCAGGCGCGCTCTGGGGGTATCTTGAAGGGCACTCTATCGCACGTCCGCTCATCTCTTCCCGCCCAAGACAGCGCGTTCGATCATCTGTTCGAGACTATCGAGACGCTCTTTAACCGGCACTCGGTCGTGATCCTGTATGATCTCATTCATCCTGACTGTGAAGGTGAGGTGCCCGGCCATGCGATGGAACGGCGCTCGGGCATGGTCCTGGATAGCAGCGGCTTTCTGCGCCGGACTGGGCTTTTTTCGGGCACCGTCGTCGCGGCCCGTACGCGGGAGAGGATACTCACCGCCCTTAATTTTCCTCGGGTGGTTGATCCATAGGGGGAGACCATGACCACCTCAAATGGCGCGGTCTTGGTCTTTAGTATCACTCGACCGCAAGAGAGCAGACAGAAACCGGTCTGATCACTCCCCTTTCAAGACAGGTTCGAACAGAGTCTCCAGAACCTGCACGCCAATCTCGCTAAGTTCCGACCATGCAAAACGCGGGCTCTTGCGCAGCGGAAGATCAGACAGCTTCAGCAAGGAGAAGGCGATGATCGCGACGGGGACGCCGGGGTGCTGCTGACGGATGTTGAACTCGTCTTTCATTCCCTCAAGTCTGCGCGCGGTCTGCGCCCCTTTCTCATCACAAGAAACGTCAGGCTGATGGCATCTGTTCATCTCAGTGATCGCCTGCCAAGCCCTCCAGGGTTTGCTCACATGCAGATCCCCAAAGGTCCAACGCCGAGCGGGATGACACTCCGCCATGTCCTGCGGACCTTACCCTGTATGACCACCCCCTGCGCCTGCCCCGATGACCGCCAAGGGTACGGTCGCCACACGGCACGCTCTCATGCCAATCAAGCCGCGATTGATCAAGCAATGCCGATTGCACTTCTGGCATAGACTCTGCATAAGATCATCGTCTGAGATCACCGAAGACCGACCTGCACGGCGATCTTATCAAAAAAGTCCCGGCATTAAAGTTTGGTATGCCACCAGGTTTTTTTGAGGGACTGAATGTAAAGACTTTTTTGCACAAAACGGTAAAGATAAGGTGAGGACAAAAACTGTTCTCGCTTAACTTAATGCCATTGACCGTTACAGGACATCGCAATAGGCGTTTAGTCCAGACAGGTTTTGTGATCCCCAGGACATTTTAATTCAGCGAGGTTGAAACAGCAATTCAGGAAGCCATAAGGCGATCTCTGGGAAAATGGTAATGATAAAAGCTCCCATGCACATCAAGACAAAAAATGGTGCGGCATATAGCGCAACGCGCATAATGGGAGTTCCAGTCAACCCTTGAATAATAAAAAGATTGAATCCAATAGGCGGAGTAATTTGAGCAAGTTCAACCATAATGACAAGAAATACGCCAAACCATATCGGATCAAACCCGGCCGCAATCACTAAGGGGAGCGTTATGGGTAAGCTCATTACCGTGATTGATATACCCTCAAGAAACATCCCAAGAATTACATAGAATATTGCAAGAATGCCAATAAGTTGTAGCGGAGTTAGATCAAATGCGCCAATAGCTATTGCAACATCTTGAGGGACATGCAAGAAACCCATAGCAGTCGATAGAAAACTCGCAGCAATAAGTATGATGCATATCATGCAACCTGTTTGAACTGACGCGATCAAGCTACCGAAGAACATGTCAAGCCGAAATTGCCCGGTGACCAATGTAAGACCCAATGTCGTCATTACCCCAACGGCCGCAGCCTCAGACGGAGTTGCAATTCCACTGTAAATTGATCCTAGGACAACAAAAATCAAAATTGAAATCGGAACAAGATTCCATATTCCTCGTAAGATATCACCTAAACTTGGTCGAACATCGTCCTCCGCCACCAATCTTGGCCAAATTAAGGCTATAACACCAACATAGACAGCGTAGAGACCAGAGAGCATTAATCCCGGCAATACTCCAGCGGCAAAAAGACGAGCGATCGAAACTTCGGCCAAAACTCCATAGACAATCATAACAATTGATGGAGGAATCAAGAGCCCCAGACTCCCTGCACCAGCAAGTGAGCCGTATGTCAGAGATTTCGCATAGCCGCGTTTTCCAAGCTCTGTCATTGTAATTTTACCAACAGTCGCTGTTGTCGCAGCACTTGATCCACTCACGGCCGCAAAAAGTGCGGATCCTGCAATGTTCGTATGCAATAAACGCCCCGGAAAATAATACGTAAGAGGCGATAATCCCCGAAATAAACGATCAGAAATGTCAGTACGCAACATAATTTCACCCATCCAGATAAACATGGGAATCGCGGAAAGTTCCCACGTAGTCGAACTACGGATAATCAACGGTGAAATGATGGTTCCGATTCTGTGAAGATCCATATCAATCAGTAGAACAAGTGCTGTGGCGCTCACTAACAGAAGTCCAGCGAAAACCCATACGCCAAGACCGAGAAAGAGAATGACGAGAAGCAGGACTACAAAAGCGACAAACAAACTCTCCACGGGACTAACCCTCGGCTGGTTTTGGAGCTGGAACCCCGTCACGGATGACCAGAAATAAACTTGTCGCGAGTTGAAATAGAAACAAAACCAAACCGACAAAGATGATTAAATCAATGATCCAGACTGGGGTTTCGGTAAGTGTCGGACTAACAGTACCACGATTCCAGTCACGTGCCAAAGTTCGAAAAACATACCGTGCGAGAAAGGCAGTGATCGCAAAAGTTAGTATGATACAAACAACTTCGGCAAAAGTTGCAAGACGCCCGCGAACAAAAGATTGAAGAATGGAAACGCGAACATGTTTGCGTGCACGGAAGGTGCTGGCTAGCGCTAAGAACGTCATTGCCCCGACAGCATAGCCCACAAATTCATCCATCGAATGCGTTGAAAAATCAAAAAAACTACGAGCGATAATTTCTATTGAAACGTGGCCCACCACATACACAAGCAGCAGTCCCGAAACCCAGATTGCCGCCGTACTGAGCAAGTCGTTCAATCGGATCAAATGATTTAGGATCAAATTTTTATAACTTTTGCAGATTTGTCAGAAACCAAGCGATCAAAATGAACGCTTGGTTTCACGATATGATCAAATTAATTTGTTCGTGCAGCACGATATTCGTCAAGAATTTTTTGACCTGTATCGCCGGCCTTTTCTAGCCAATCTGTATACACCAACTCACCCGCTTCCGAAAGCACGACAAGAAAATCGGCCGGCACCGGTTCAACGACTGTGATTCCATTCGCTTGCATTTCTGAATAGTTCTCGGTAACGCGGGTATCCAGAGCCCCCCAAGCCGCTTCACTCGCCGCCTCGGCCGCAGACATAAGAGCTGTTCGCTGCTCATCAGTCAACGCATCCCAAGCATCTTTATTGACATGCGTCATGTTAAGAGACATTGAATAGTTAACGGCTGAAAAGTGTGTTAAACCTTGATCCCAGAATGCCGCGTTTGTGCCACCTTCGGCCGAAGTAAGCACGGCATCAATGCCCCCTGTTGTCAATTGAGGAACGACGTCTGCCCAACTCATTTGAATAGCGGCAGCGCCAGCACCTTGGAGAGTCTTTGTTCCTGAAGCATCCCAAGCTCGTATCTTTAACCCCTTTAATGCACCTTTGGAATCCACCGCCTTTCTTGCCCAAATCCCTGCAGGAGGCCATGGTGACGCATAAAGTAAAATTTGATTATTACGGGCAAAAACTTCATCATATGCAGGTTTGGCCGTTTCCCAAAGAAGTCTCGCCTCACCAGCGTTACCAACCAAAAACGGCAACGAAGACAACAAGAACATCGGTTCTATTCCAGCAACCTGGCCCATTGATGTGTTGGCAATTGGCAACGCCCCATCAGCAACGGCGTCAAAATGTTCTTTCGATTTATACCCGATTGAGCCACCGAAGTGATTAGTAATCTCGATTGATCCTCCAGAAGCTGCTGAAGCTGCTTCTGTAAAAACCTGCTGGGCCTGTCCGTGAATTGACGACTCTTGATACTCATTTGCCATATCCCATTTGACGGTCTGAGCTAATGTACTTGAAGCCGCCATTAATGCAGCCATCAAGATTGAAATAATTAAAGTGATTTTCATTTTGACCTCTCAAAAGAATTGAAAAGGCGCCCGATTAAAATACTGATTATGCTTATTGGTTCAAGTTTTCATAAGCCAAAGGCTATATTTTGAACTTGCCAGAAAATAAAGTCACATACAGCCTATAGGACGATATTTGTGCGAAATTTTTGATCGATAGTAAAACATCTATGATAAACTAGGCGCGTTAATGCATAAATTATACATTTACACCAGATTTCAAGCAAGCATCAATTGTCCCAGAACACATTTCTCAAATCGCATCTCAACGTGCAATCAGACTCAATGACAACTCACTGCAACATTAGAATTCGACCATTACCGAAATTATGCTATGTCAATGGCTTTTGTTTTGTCAGCACTGCCCCTGTAGTCGAGTGACTTCTTTTCAATCGTCAATATTTCGTTTTTAATTAATGTCGGTAAAATATCCTTCACTGCTTACGGGTCACCCGTTGAATCAAAACCAGTTTCGACATCCGATCCACCAGCGTCACCAGCGCCCCGCGATGCCCCTTGCCAATCATCGTATCCGCCTCCCAGTCACCCACACGGGCCTTGGCCGCCACACATGCCGGACGCGCCGCAATGTCCACCCGGTTGGGAATACAGCCCCGTCCTTGATCACGCCCCGCTTTGACATTCGGCTTCTTCCCACGACGCCGAAGACAGCGCCATAATATGCCCCCGGCTTTCCGGTCCTGGCGAATGTAGTGATAGATCCACTCAGGGCTCACCAAGACACTCCCCTCACGCCGCAAACGACCCGCAATCTGCTCAGGACTCCACGCCAGACGTAAAAGCCCTTCAATCAGCGCCCAAAGCACTGCCGTCATCTTCCAACAGCGCGATGACGCCCGCCGACGGCGTTCCTGCGCGGTGCGCTCCGCTTGCTTGAAACGATACCCCCGATCACCGCTATTGCGTCGCACTTCCCGCGCAATCGTCGTGTGACTCCGGTTCACTTCACGCGCAATCGCTCGTAGAGAATAACCTCTTGTCTTCAAGACGCCAATCTGGCATCGTTCTTCGCAAGTCAGGTGGTGGTAGCCGCTGGGCATCAGAATCTCCTTTTTTTAAATCTTCAGAGATTCATACTGCCTCCTGACGAAAACACAACATTTATGAAACCCATATCCTCAAACCACCATATGAAGCCTGGTGCACTTCACAGTTGAACGGGCGTA
>JAPORV010000015.1 GCA_026710055.1 Aestuariivita sp. | reverse complement strand
ATGCCGCGAAAGCAGGGTTCGCCATCGGGTCGGGTGCCGTTGAAGCCGCGAACAAAGTTTTGGTCACGACCCGGATGAAGCGCTCCGGTCAGAGCGGGGGGCGAGACGGTGGTCAAGGCGTTCTGCGCATTCGAGCCTTATGCAAGTCCAATCGCTTTGATCGGGTTTGGAAGGACGTGGTACCACGCTTCAATCGCCAAGGCGACGGGGCGTCCACATCGCCCGCCAATGACAATCGCGCAATTTGCGTTGCGCTGGCAGCTTAGGGACATAACATAGGGTAAAAAAGTTAGTACACCATACAAGAATCGCACCCATAACAATTGTACTTCCATTAGTATTATGATGAACAAGTCCAGAGCTAAATTTCTTCATTACTTGTAGTAAATCAAAAATTACGTCATTGCTTCACAACAGCATCTCAAAATCTCGCAGCGAATTAATTTAATGAATCACGAAAAACTCCTTATTATTGACTTTGGAAGTCAAGTAACACAACTAATCGCCCGGCGCATTAGAGAATTTAATGTATATTGTGAAATTCACCCCTATCACTTGGTAACCGATAATTTCCTGAAAAATTTTGCGCCTAAAGCGATTATTTTTTCTGGCGGTCCTGCCAGTGTTACTCTTGATCATTTTCCGCGACCACCAAAATCTGTTTACAGCGCTAATGTTCCTATCCTTGGTATTTGTTACGGTCAGCAAGTAATGATACAAGACTTAGGTGGCCAAGTTTCCAATAATCAAATAGTTGGTGATATCACTTCAGAATTTGGTAGAGCATTACTTAAGCCTGTATCAACACTCAACCTTCTTGATGGCTGGTTTACCGAAAGTGAAGAAGAAGTTTGGATGTCACATGGTGACCATGTCACTAAATTAGGCGTTGGTTTTGACGTATTTGCAACATCAAGAAATGCACCATTCGCAGTAGTTGCAAATACCAAAAAGAATTTTTTTGGTGTGCAATTTCATCCTGAAGTTCATCATACACCCAACGGAAAAAAACTCATTGATAACTTTTTAGCTCTATCAGGGTTTTCACGAAATTGGTCTATGAACGTTTTTTGCCAAAACATTATACGAACAATTCAAAAACAAATTGGTGATAAAAATGTAATTTGCGGCCTATCAGGGGGTGTCGACTCCTCCGTGGTAGCTGTTCTTTTGCACAAAGCTATTGGCAATCAGCTCACTTGTATCTTTGTTGATCATGGATTGCTGAGACAAAATGAAGCAAATGATGTAATTGACATGTTTCGTAATCACTACAATATCCCGCTTCTTCATGCAGACTCTTCCAAGCGCTTTCTAAAATCACTTAAAGGAATAATTGATCCAGAAGAAAAACGAAAAACCATTGGACGTATATTTGTTGACGTTTTCCAAGACTATGCTCAAAAAATAGAGGGAGTCGAGTTTCTTGCACAAGGCACATTATATCCAGACGTAATTGAGTCAGTTAGTTTTTCGGGTGGACCTTCAGTGACCATTAAGTCACACCATAATGTCGGGGGATTGCCGAAAAAAATGAGCTTGAGACTTATTGAACCATTGCGAGATCTTTTTAAAGATGAAGTACGTCAAGTTGGTCGCGAACTAGGGTTACCGGAACAGCTTATTAGACGACACCCCTTTCCTGGACCAGGACTCGCCATTAGATGTCCTGGCGAAGTAACGCCGGGAAAACTAGAAATCCTTCGCAAGGCTGATGCCATATTTATTGATCAAATTCATAAGCATGGACTTTATAATGAAATTTGGCAAGCATTTGTTGTGATACTGCCGGTTCGCACTGTTGGCGTCATGGGAGACAATAGAACATACGACTATGCCTGTGTATTACGTGCTGTCACTTCAGTAGATGGTATGACAGCAGATTATTTTCCTTTCAGTACAGATTTTTTGCGTGAAACCTCTACGCGCCTTATCAATGAAGTTCGTGGTATCAATCGCGTAACCTACGATATTACATCCAAGCCACCCGGAACTATTGAATGGGAATAATTAAGGGTAGAGATCATCATGATTGACATTAATCAAACATCCGTACGATCATGAAAAAAATTTCATAACAAAAAAATATCTGTAAATGATTTGTTTTTGCGAGGAACATTATCATCAAGACTGAGCATCTTTAGCATGGAAATTTAACTGACTCACTGCACATTCCGTACAAAATCACGTAACATTAATAAATTGTGCTGTGCACAGATACTTATTCGATATTAGATAAAGCATAAAACAACAATGACTTTACTCTCTATTATACGTGGATTAAAATTCGTCACAATTGGCCATCAAGATTGACAGTTTGACGTCACTCCACGCCTTAGACATCCAATAATGTCTGTATCGACTACCTCGCGATAATGAATTCTCCTGAAAAATCGAAAATAGTTTTGCATGCCTGAAAATACAAAACCTCATGTGATCAAAGCAGCGCTATGGATGACAGGAGCCATCGTCTCTTTTACCTCTATGGCAATCGCAGGTCGTGAAATTGCCGATGATCACGACACCTTCGAAATAATGATGTTTAGATCCATCATTGGACTTATTATCGTGGTTGGGTTTATAACATTCTATAATAAATGGCACGACGTTACTTACAACTTATTTGCTAAGCATGTAATCCGAAATTTGGCTCATTTTTCCGGACAGAATTTATGGTTCTACGCGATAACTTTAATCCCCCTAGCTCAAGTCTTCACCCTTGAATTCACAAGTCCTTTTTGGGTGGTTGTCTTGGCTCCAATGATGCTAAATGAAGCATTAACACGGCCGAAGATATTCGTGGCTATTCTTGGCTTCATCGGTGTACTCATTGTAACCAGACCATCACCTGATACCATTAATGTTGGCCTCGTGAGCGCAGCGGTTTCTGCAGTTTGTTTCGCATTAACCTATATTTACACACGTCAACTCATCCAGCATGTCACCATTTACTGTATACTATTCTGGATGACACTTCTTCAATTAGTTTTTGGAATAATCACGGTTAGTATTGATACTAAAATAAGTTGGCCAAATTCATTTACCGTTCCATGGTTGCTTGTTATTGGAATCGGCGGTCTTTGGGCTCATTTTTGCATCAGTAATGCTCTAAAAATTGCACCCGCAAATGTTGTGATCGTTTTTGAGTTCGCCAGATTACCGGTAATATTCTTTGTTGGCTGGCTAATCTACAACGAAGATATTGAAATTTGGGTTGCTGCCGGTGCTTTACTGATTTTCGCAGCAATTTATCTTAATATTAAAGCTGAAACACGTCAAAACCAATATCTGTAAAATAAAACATCGGTTATTCTTGATCATAGTTGTGTCAACTCAAACATCATTACTTCTTAAATTTCCCTCATATGAGAGCCAATATCCAAACCACCTAAAGAACCACCAACCCCACTGCTCTATACAGATACAGGTTTACAGATGCTCAACAAAACGAGACATTAAAATCAAAAATGAATGCGTATTATGAAAACTACAAAGGATTCAATTCACGTAAGGCCGCCGCAAAAAGAAATCTCAATGTTTGCGTGGTTAGAACTTATTTTACTTGGCCTCATTTGGGGAGCATCATTTTTTTCGATACGGATTGCCCTTAATGAAATTCCATTTTTAACGTCAGTTCTGCACAGAACAATGTGGGCTATGCTGTTTCTTTGGGCTGTAATACTGATAATGAAATTACAAATTCCATTAAATCCGCAAATTTGGTTTAGTTTTCTCATTATGGGTCTGCTGAATAACGCAATCCCTTTTTCGCTAATGGCATGGGCGCAACTTCATGTCGAGACTGGTTTAATTTCAATTCTGAATTCTTCTACCGCAGTTTTTAGTGTAATTACGGCAGCTCTTTTTTTTGCCGATGAACGCTTAACAATACATAAAACTGTCGGAGTTTTGATGGGATTCACAGGAGTTATTTTTGCAATAGGGATTGAGAATATTCAACAATTGAATCTGAAATCATTGGCCCAAATTGCCATTATTGTTGGCACATTATTCTATGCTCTTGCATCCGTTTGGGGACGTATCAAATTAGTTGGACTTTCACCCCAAGTTTCAGCAGCCGGAATGCTAACGATGTCAACGGTGTTCATTTTTCCAGTTGTCATAATAATCGACGGACCGATACAATTCGTACTGATGCCAACGACATGGTTGGCTATCGGATATTATTCGATCATCGCCACGGCAGTAGCATACCTCCTTTATTTTCGAATTCTTGCAAAAGCAGGAAGCAGCAACGTTATGCTGGTTACGCTGATGATTCCGCCTGTTGCAATTTTGCTTGGGAGCATATTTCTAGTTGAGAAATTACCAGCAACCGCATTTTTCGGTTTTGCCCTCCTCGCTATTGGACTCATTATTCTAGACAAGAGAATAATCAATAAAGTGCTTTTTCAGAAGCAGTAAAAAAACTATCCAGAAATTAATCAGGACAATAAAATGATTTATGTATCTGCGGAGGAGTGGTATTCATCAAATCGCAAGAGCGTACTTATCTTCGGTATGTCTGGATTAGGAAAGACAAGACTCTCAAAAATGCTACGCAAATCAGCGCATTGGTTTCATTACTCTATCGATTACCGTATAGGAACCCGATATATGGGAGAATATATTGCTGATAACGCGTTAAGCGAGGCAATGAAACAACCATTTTTACGTGATATGCTCTTGACCGACTCCATCTCCATCAAGTCAAACCTAAGTTTCGACAATCTGACACCCGTATCCGCATACATTGGCAAACCGGGAAACCCAATACTTGGAGGCTTGAAAATTGACGAATATAAACGCCGTCAAGAACAATTCAAGCGTGCCGAAATTCAAGCTCTGTTAGATACCCCGCATTTCATCCAGAGAGCTGAGCTCATTTATGGATATACACACTTCGTTTGTGATACTGGTGGATCAATTTGTGAATGGGTCGACCCGAATAATCCATCCGACGAGATTCTCTCCAAATTAAGTAAGCATATGTTATTAATTTGGCTTAAAGAAGATCCAGAGCATATTGCAGAATTAATCAAGCGGTTTGACCGGAAACCAAAACCAATGGCGTACCAACCAGCATTTCTCGAAAGAGTCTGGAAAGAATATTTATCTGAACAGCAATGTAAAGAAAATGATGTTAATCCAGATAATTTCATCCGCTGGACTTATTCACGCGCCTTAGCACATCGACAACCAAGATATGAAAAAATGGCAAAATGGGGAATAACAATTAATGCCAAAAATATTCACGATTGCGAGGACGAAGCAAAATTTGTTGAAATTGTTTTTGAAGCAATAAAGTCAAAGAAATAAATCGCGTACGGACGCTCAAACTCATCATCTGATACTCTGTTATTTGTGACTAATCATATTCATCTCAAAAGTTTGTAAATATCAAACCATACCCGACTTATATTAATTTCTTTACATGATATCAAACTCATCAAATAAATATCTGAAGATTAAATCTTCTCATTAATCCCGACGCGATGAACAAGACATAATAAATACTATGCCAATCAAACTCCCTTCTAGTCATCCAGAATTCAGCAACCTTAAACGGGAAGGTGTATCAATTATGGATGAAGATACTGCACTGCGACAAGACATTCGACCATTACACATTGGTTTACTGAACCTGATGCCGACAAAGATTCAAACAGAGGTTCAATTTGCAAGTCTCATTGGGGCAGGACCACTACAAATTGAGATCACCTTTATTCGTATGTCTCACCGAGAACCAAAACATGCCTCACCTGAGCATATCGCTAAATTCTACCAAACCTTTCAACAAATAAAGGGACGAAAGTTTGATGGCCTCATTATCACAGGTGCACCGATTGAACACTTACTCTTTGAAGAGGTCACCTATTGGGACGAATTAATTGAAGTAATGGAATGGACGCAAACACATGTACATTCAACATTAGGAGTGTGTTGGGGCGCGATGGCAATGTTATATCATTTTCATAACATTCCTAAGCATATTTTAAATGAGAAACTATCAGGCTGCTTTCGGCAAACCAACCGGCGACCTGCATCACCATATCTGCGTGGATTTTCTGATGACTGTGTTGTCCCTGTCTCCCGTTGGACTGAAATTCGTGAAACCGATCTGCGAAATAAAAACTTACCAGTATTATTAGGTTCAGACATCACTGGTCCCGGATTAATTGAAGACCCTGCTCATCAATCTCTCTATATCCTGAACCATTTTGAATATAATAGTCAGACACTGGCGGGGGAATATAAGCGTGACAAACAAAGAGGACAAACAAATCTCAAATTACCTGAAAATTATTTTCCAAATGATAATCCGCAAATGACACCCATTAACCGTTGGCGAGGACATGGACATTTATTATATGGAAACTGGGTGAATGAAATTTATCAATCTACACCATACGATATCCAAAAAATTGGAACAACGACGTAATATTGACATCAACTTACTGCCATCATGTAATTCTTCATGAATTTCCTAGGATTATTTTAGTGAACCTAACGCGCCGACATCATACCTCGAAAAAAAGATAACAGAGAATCCATTGGCAGTGTATTGAAACAGGAATGTATGAGATGCGCTCAACCGAATTAAGTTCTTGATGCCATCAAACAGTAATTTACTCCCTAGTCAATTAGTGGTAGCAATTTATCAAGTGAGGCTTTTGCGTCGCCATAAAACATACGCGTATTATCCTTAAAAAATAACGGATTCTCAATACCAGAATAACCAGTGCCCTGTCCTCGTTTTGATACAAATACTTGCTTAGCTTTCCACACTTCCAATACCGGCATACCTGCAATCGGTGAATTCGGATCATCCTGAGCGGCGGGGTTAACAATATCATTTGAACCTATGACAATAACAACATCAGTATCTGGAAAATCTTCGTTTATCTCATCCATTTCTAATACAATGTCATAAGGAACTTTCGCTTCTGCCAATAATACATTCATATGTCCTGGAAGTCGCCCCGCGACCGGATGAATGGCGAACCTTACAGTTTTTCTTTTCGCACGCAGTTTACGTGTCAATTCACTAACAGATTGTTGAGCTTGTGCCACAGCCATACCGTATCCAGGAACAATCACAACAGAGTCGGCATCTATCAACGCTGATGCAACGCCATCTGCATCAATCGCAATTTGCTCACCTTCCACAGTCATCTGCTTGCCAGACGCACTGCCAAAACCACCCAAGATAACACTAATGAAAGATCGATTCATTGCCTTACACATAATGTAAGATAGAATTGCCCCCGACGAACCAACGAGAGCGCCCACAACAATTAGTAAATCATTTCCCAAACTAAATCCGATTGCAGCAGCGGCCCATCCAGAATAACTATTAAGCATCGACACCACAACGGGCATATCAGCACCGCCTATGCCCATAATTAGGTGATAACCAATAAACAAAGCAAGTAACGTCAACGCAATAAGCGACCAGACTTCCCCGCCACCTAAATAAATAGCCGCCAGAACAATCGATCCCAATGCAGCAATGGCATTCAATATATGCCCGCCAGGTAACTGCTTTGCGGCTGAATCAACTTTTCCCGCCAGTTTTCCGTAAGCAATAACCGAGCCCGTGAATGTTACGGCTCCTATCCATATACCTAAAACAAGCTCAATTTTTAAAATATTAACTTCAACAAAGGTTTTTTTAGCAAGAATGCCCGCAAAACCAGAAAAATTCTTCGCAAATTCGGCTCCCTCTCGACTAATCTCATACAACTGCGGAAAAGTTAAATTTTGCTGCTCAAATGCGAGAGCTACTCGACCCAACTCAATATCAGCATTGAACCCAACAAAAACTGCAGCAAGTCCAACTAATGAATGCATTATTGCAACCAACTCGGGCATCTGTGTCATTTGAACCCGAGTTGCAAGCTGATAACCAACCCCAGCACCTATCGCAACCAATATGACAGATAACCATTGTAGACGCGAATCGGGATCAAATAACGTCGCCAAAACAGCGATAGTCATTCCGACAATACCGTACCACACAGCACGCTTCGCACTTTCCTGGTTCGACAATCCGCCTAAGGCAAGAATAAAAAGAATAGCGGCAACAGCGTAAGCGGCTATGGTGAATCCAATTTCCATGACCTCAATCTCCGTGTATCAAGACTTCTGGAACATGGCCAGCATGCGCCGCGTAACAAGAAAGCCACCGAAAATATTCACAGCGGCCATTAAAATTGCTATCGCTGCAAAGCAAATAATCACTACAGATTCTGATCCAATTTGTATCAAAGCACCAAGAATAATTATTGATGATATAGCGTTAGTAACCGACATTAAGGGTGTATGAAGACTGTGTGCCACATTCCAGATTACCTGAAAACCAATAAAGACAGATAACACAAAAACAATGAAATGTTGCATGAAACTTGCTGGCGTTACTAATCCAACGGCCAAAACCAGTAACGCACCTAATCCCAACAGCGTGACTTGTCGTTGCGTTTGGCTTTTAAATTCTGCCACTTCCTGGGCTTGTCTTTCTTCTGACGTAAGTTCCTTAGGAGCGGCTGCCTTCGGTTTTGCTGCAATCGCTTGAATTTTAGGCGGAGGCGGCGGAAAGGTAACTTCTTCCTGATGTGTGATAGTCGCTGCTCTAATCACATCATCATCCATATTATGAAACACAACACCATCTTTTTCGGGCGTTAAATCTGCTATCATGTGACGAACATTACTCGAATATAATGTGGAGGCCTGTGCTGCCATACGGCTAGGGAAATCAGTAAAACCAACAATAGTAACGTCATTTTCTGAAATAATCTTTTCATCAGTAATAGTCAGTTCACAATTTCCACCTCGTTCTGCAGCCAAATCAACGATGACTGAACCGGGCTTCATTGCATTAACCATATCTTTTGTCCATAATACGGGAGCATCACGATTGGGAATTAACGCAGTCGTAATAACGATATCCATATCAGGTGCTAGTTCTCTAAATTTCTCTAACTGTTTTGCTTGAAATTCAGGGCTTGACGGCGCGGCATACCCTCCCGCAGCAGCACCATCCTGTTGTCCATCCTCAAAGTCGAGAAAGACAAACTCAGCTCCCATAGATTCGATTTGTTCAGCCACTTCAGGACGAACATCAAACGCAAGTGTAATAGCACCAAGTGATGTCGCTGTGCCAATTGCAGCCAAACCAGCAACACCAGCTCCAATAACGAGCACTTTAGCGGGTGGCACTTTACCTGCTGCAGTGACTTGCCCAGTGAAAAAACGTCCGAAATTATTGCCAGCTTCAATAACTGCACGATATCCTGCAATATTGGCCATTGAACTCAATGCATCCATTTTTTGAGCACGGCTGATTCGCGGCACCATGTCCATTGCGACCGTCGTCACTCCCCTTTGCGCAGCCTTTTTCATCAGTGCTTCATTCGCCACAGGGTAAAAGAAAGAAATGAGCGTTTGCCCTTCGCTTAGCTGTTCAATTTCTGTTTCCATCGGCGGTCTTACTTTCGCAATGATCTCAGAACCAGTAACTAGTGCTTCAGCAGTCGCGAGCACTTTCACACCCGCCTCCTGATAAGCGGCATCTAAGAAACCCGAGGCAAGTCCAGCACCTGATTGAATAAAACACGTGTGGCCTAACTTCTGAAGAAGTCGTGCACTATCCGGTGTCATTGCAACGCGTGACTCTCCGACATAAATTTCCTTTGGAGCGCCAATTCTCATACAAATATTCCTCTTTTTTCTACGTAACGCAGGCAAAATTGTTGGTATTTTGATAGTACTTACTCGCCATAACAAAATTAAGCAAGCAAGAGATTTTGCAACGTCTCCCCAAAAGTCTCGGCGTTTTGAAGCTAATGAGCGACCTCCGATCCAAGCGTTTCAAGATTGATACCGTTGGTTTTCTGATTATTCGCTTCGGACGTGTCTCTCGCAAATGATGGGTACTGAATAAATTCATTGACTATTTCGGAGAGAAGACTCGGCCAGACACCCTTGATAAAGGGATTCCGCGGGACAGATTCCCTCACAAATGTGCTTCATCGAAATAGGATTCATCGGCCATTTTTAGAAAATCGTCAAATGTTTTCAGTGACATGTCGTTGAAAGCAGCAGGGGGATATGGATGCAGCATTTGCTCAAACCAGACAAAGCTGGATGACTGAAAAATCAACTGTCTTCACAAATTATAAAACATCAATTCAATAATTTCCGAATACTAGTATACCATTTTTATTGTATTGATGGGTAGAGGGACTTGAGTTTGATGCGGGCACCGTCAGTTGTGAACCGCCAGTTGACGGAGTGTTGGGCGGCGTTGCGATGATCCTGCCAGG
>JAPORV010000117.1 GCA_026710055.1 Aestuariivita sp. | reverse complement strand
ACACGCATAAGCTCTCAACCCTCTATGAGCGCTTTGAGCCGGCGGAGGCGAAGCGGCTCGCAGCTCGCTTCGAGATTCACTACACACCAAAACACGGCTCCTGGCTGAACATCGCTGAAATTGAGATCAATGTGCTCACGCGGCAATGCCTTGCACGACGCATTCCTGACCGGGCGACGATGGTTCGGGAAGTACGTGCCTGGCAGGATCACCGCAACGCCGCCCAACACTCCGTCAACTGGCGGTTCACAACCGACGGTGCCCGCATCAAACTAAAGTTTCTATATCCATCAATAATATAAAGTTGATATACTAGTTAGTTAGTGTCTGTTAAAAAACCCTAAATTCGCTGGTAAAATATTGAAAACATGTACTTTTCTGATGCGTTTGTTCTGACGAAGATTTCCGATATTTGATACAATTCCTTAATATCTTACAAGATTTCCATTGAATCAACCAATCTTCACTAAATTGAAGAAAAGGCATCCACATATTTCGGTTAAGTCAACACGTTGAAAAATATACTTTTATGCACGGTAAACTTTTGAAATTTAAGAAAAATAGGGGTTTTTTAACAGACACTAGTTAGTGAATATGTTAAGGGAATGGCATATACCAATGGGATTGAATTTTTTTAGGCTTTGCTGAAAAGAGGGCGCATTGGAACTCATAACTGGATAAGTGCTAAGCATCTTCAAAGATATGTTGATGAATTTTCAACCCGATTTAAAAAATATGACCAGTAAGTAACATGTAAATTATATCTTGTTCAAATCACAAAACAAAACACTTTTTTATTCGGAATTAATCAATGGCAAAAGCGGCTTATAAGTCCAAGATAGATGCTAACGCAAACGAGGTGTTGGCTAATGTATTTTCAAATGATCGAAATTTAACTGCTCCAAAACTGGATGTTCCAAATGGCATGAACTATAATGTACGCCTTAAAATGGATGGGTTAGATTTTTTATCACGGCTCACATCAGACAGTATCACGGTAGCATTTTTTGATCCTCAATATCGAGGAGTACTTGATAAACTTGGATATGGCAATGAAGGGGTAGATAGGGGTAAAGAAAGATGCAGTCTTGAACAAATGTCAGAAATCACCATCAAAGAGTTTATATCAGGAATTTCTAATTGCCTTATCCCAAGTGGCCATTTGTTTCTTTGGATGGATAAATTTCATTTATGCACTGGTTTTTCCAACTGGTTTGATGGCACACAGTTTGATGTTGTAGATATGCTTACTTGGCACAAGGGAAGGATTGGCATGGGATACCGAACTCGAAGAACATCCGAGTATTTAGTTGTATTGCAAAAACAACCTCGCAGAGCAAAAGGAGTATGGCAAATTCACAATATACCGGATGTGTGGCATGAAAAGGTTAAACGAGGAAGTGGGCATACTCATAAGAAACCTGTTATGTTACAAGGAGAGTTGATTTCTGCTGTATCCAATGCTGGTGATGTAGTAATTGATCCAGCAGCTGGAAGTTTTTCGGTTCTGGATGCATGCCAAAATAGAGGTAGGAATTTTCTTGGTTGTGATTTGAACGGATGAAGGAAAATGGCACTTATAAAAGACGCGAGAGGTCGACAAGATGGAAGTGGATACACTCGCTTATTTGGAGATCAGAAACTTAGATTGTTAATAAGCAAGATACAAGCTGCTGTTATATCTTCAGGGACGGAACTTTAGAGAATTATCAAGAATAATGTTGAAATAGTAGAAGACCTTGACCAATTTTTAAAACAAGAAATTATGAAGGAGGGGCTATGGTTGCTGACAAGAATAAAGTGCAAAAAATGCAAAACATTAGATTTTGCAGGAGCAGAACCTGATTTTTTTAAAAGGCGTGAAGGTCAGCAGGCTTGTCACCTTGTTGAGTTAAAAGCTGGTTATTCATTTGATACAAAGAAAGCGTCGATAGCAAAAAAGTAATATATGAAGGGCGAGGATTTAAAAAAGATCAGCTTTAACGAAGCCATGACTGGGCGTGAGTTTTGTGAATTGCTATAAATAGATTATGACGAGATTGTAAATGAAAAAAAGACGCACCCGAGAATTTTAGATATTTCCTAACCGAGTTGATAAAAATTGATTCGGTTCGAGATTCTTTAAAAACCCGTTTGGGTAGTTAAGAATATCATTCTCATTCGAAGAGTAATCACATAATCTGCCGCTCCTGCAGATAATCCTACGCGTGATTCTCAAAATAGTCGAGGCGGGCATATTGGGAAGCGAGCGCATAAAGTGGCCAAATTTCTTTGGTAATCTCAAAAATACGACCTATTGCTTGAAGAAACCCAGGAAATTCATCGACATCAATCTACTCATTGATTGGATAATCACACAGTACTTGTTCAATTTCATAACGTTGGTGAGCTAGCTCGGTTGGGGCTCTTTTACCTCATTCTCGAAACTGCCTCTCGACTTCGTAACACGGTTGAATTCATCAATAACTGTGTTGCTCTCCCGGCTTCTCCATATTTGTCGTAATGTATCAGTTGTGACCCTCGGGTCACATTGCCTCTCTTTTTTGTTAGCACTAGTTTCTAATTTCGTTAGATGGGGAGCTTCTCAGCAAGCACAAGCAATGGCCATGAAAACATCCTGATGGGTAAAATCAATTCCTTCTCATCGTATGATTTAATGCAGGATTGAAAATTGTCATTGTCGCATAGTTCAGTATTAACATGCTAGCACTACTTTGCCTCAGGCTCTTTCTTAATCACAGTTAATATCTGTTAATGTGTGCTCAGATTAGGTGCTCAGTGGAAATCATTTTGCCATTCGCGTTTAATCTTACAAACGGGTCTTATTTGATAGCGACTTTTTGGGGTTACTCCTCGTAATAACTTATTTGTGAATTTTATTTTCAATTAACCAAGACGATTCATGTTATCGTATTATGTAGCTTGCTTTTCTTCTCACTTGGGTTTTTTCAAAAATGAAATACAAGTAATATGTGGCGCTGAATGGCAAAGGATGAGGTCATGGCAAATTCAAGGGTGTTGACGAGCTCATTCATGTCAACAGATTTTCTAACTGTTTTTGTTAAATTTAACTGAAACATCGGATAGTTTGATCAATTTTCGAAAGGTTTCGTATGACATTGCTAGGACAAAATTTGAAGATCAATGGTGATCGGCTGTGGAACAGTCTTATGGACATGGCAAAGATTGGTCCAGGTGTTGCTGGTGGGAATAACCGTCAAACGCTTACTAACGAAGATGGTGAAGGGAGACGGCTTTTTCAGACGTGGTGCGAAGAGCAGGGTTGTACAATGGGTGTTGATCAGATGGGAAATATGTTTGCCCGTCGTGATGGCGTCGATACGACCGCACTCCCTGTATATGTTGGTTCTCATTTAGATACCCAACCCACAGGAGGAAAGTATGATGGTGTTTTAGGGGTGTTGGGTGGATTGGAAATCCTCCGGACATTGAATGACTTAAATGTCAAGACAAAACATCCGATTGTTGTCACTAATTTCACAAATGAAGAGGGAACAAGGTTCGCTCCTGCAATGTTAGCATCTGGGGTGTTTGCGGGGATTCACGAGAAAGAATGGGCCTATGAACGTCGGGATGCGGAAGGGAAGCTGTTCGTTGATGAGTTGAAACGCATTGGTTGGCTGGGTGACGAAATTGTGGGTAAAAGAAAAATGCATGCGTTTTTTGAATTGCATATTGAGCAAGGTCCGATTTTAGAAGCCCAAAAAAAGGATATTGGTATCGTTACGCATGGGCAAGGATTAAGGTGGATTCAAGTTACGATTACAGGCAAACCAGCTCATACGGGATCAACTCCTATGCAAATGCGACGGAATGCTGGGCTTGGTATGGCGAGAGTATTAACGATGGTTGATGAGATCGCTTTATCACATGCACCACATGCAGTTGGTGCAGCAGGCCACATTGACATTTCTCCAAATTCCCGAAATGTCATCCCTGGAACTGCTGTCTTTACTGTTGATTTCCGATCTCCTGAATTGTCTGTCATTGAAGATATGGAAAATCGCTTATTCGATGGAGCACGCCAAGTCTGTCAGGAAATGGAGTTAGACATTAACTTTGAAAAAGTTGGTGGATTTGATCCCGTTGCGTTTGATCCCGGTTGCATTAACGCGGTTCGTAATGCTGCTGAGCACTTAGGATACTCCAGTATGGACTTGATTTCAGGTGCTGGGCACGATGCCTGTTGGATTAATCGCGTTGCGCCGACCGCGATGATAATGTGTCCCTGTGTAGATGGTCTCTCTCACAACGAAGCAGAAGAAATTACTCCTGATTGGGCGGTAGCCGGAACAGAAGTTTTGCTTCATGCTGTATTGGAGAAAGCGGAAATTGTTGCATGACTTTATGAATGAATAGCGTTTGTTGTGAAATTTTTTTCGTATGATCGGGCGGGTGTTTGATTAATTTGGCTATGACAGTTTCTATGGGAAGATTACATATTCAGAATTGCTTTTGTTCTGTGGTGTTGTCGAGTTTCCCTCTATCCGTTTTTGATATTGAATTGACATGACTTTTGTGACAAGTGGAATGAGGTTCTGTATACATTGGTTTGTATTTCACATATGGTAGATTGAAAAAAGATAGTGTTATTGTGATTTTTGTCATCACCCATATTCTTGCGCGAATGAGTTTTGAACAGCAAGCCAGACGCTAATTCTTAGGTAGGTGTTTCGTATTTTTTTTTGGTGTTGTGTGATGAATAGGGCGTGAAAGTAAAGGAAAAATTGATGTCTATAGTAATAAAGAATGGCACAATCATTACAGCAGATTTATCATATCAGGCAGATGTTCTAATTGAAGATGAAAGAATATCTGAGATCGGAAAGTCAATCAAAGGCGATAAAACCCTAGATGCGAGTGGTTGCTATGTGATGCCCGGGGGAATCGATCCACATACGCACTTGGAAATGCCATTTATGGGCACTTATTCATCGGATGACTTTGAAAGTGGAACGCGCGCTGCTTTATCTGGTGGAACGACGATGGTAGTCGATTTTGCATTGCCCAATCCGGGTGAAGGGCTATTGGACTCGCTGAAGCGCTGGGACAATAAGTCGACAAGAGCCAGCTGCGATTATTCATTTCACATGGCAGTGACTTGGTGGGGCGAACAGGTTTTTGATGACATAAAGGCGGTAATCAAGGAACGCGGCATTAACACCTTTAAGCATTTCATGGCGTATAAAGGCGCACTTATGGTGAATGATGATGAATTATTTGCATCATTTCAAAGGTTGGCGGAACTCGGTGGAATTGCGTTGGTTCACGCAGAAAACGGTGATGTTGTTGCGGAGATGAGTGCTAAGCTGCTTGCGGAGGGTAATATCGGGCCTGAAGCACATGCTTATTCAAGGCCGCCAGAAGTAGAAGGGGAGGCAACAAACCGCGCGATCATGATTGCCGATATGGCAGGTGTACCTCTTTATGTAGTGCATGTATCATGTGAAGAGTCACATGAGGCCATCAGACGGGCACGCATGCTCGGTAAGCGGGTTTGGGGTGAACCTTTGATTCAACATTTAACCCTTGATGAGAGTGAGTATTATAATAATGATTGGGATCATGCTGCCCGACGGGTCATGTCGCCACCATTCCGAAGTAAATCGCATCAACAATCCCTGTGGAATGGCTTAATTTCTGGGTCGTTAAGCGTCGTTGCAACAGATCATTGTGCATTTACCACTGAACAAAAACGTCATGGCATTGATGATTTTACAAAAATTCCAAACGGGACGGGCGGGCTTGAAGACCGTCTGCCGATGTTATGGACACATGGTGTTGCTACAGGACGTTTAACGCCAAATGAATTTGTGTCTGTTACATCGACAAATATTGCCAAGATTTTGAACTGTTATCCTCAAAAAGGGGCAATTTTAGTCGGTTCCGACGCTGACATTGTTGTTTGGGATCCAAACAAAGAAAAGACAATTCGCGCCGCGACACAACAATCTTCTATAGATTACAATGTTTTTGAAGGTTGCAAAGTGAAGGGTCTTCCAAGGTTTACCGTTACGCGTGGACATGTTGCTTTTCATGATGGTGATAGTCGAACGCAAGAGGGACATGGTCGCTTTATCGCACGTCAACCGAATGGAAGTACTAATAAGGCTTTATCAACTTGGAAGGAGTTAACAGCCCCGAGGCCAGTTGAAAGAACTGGTATTCCTACAACGGGCGTATAATGTAAGGGCGACGCTTTATGCGGCAAGACGTAGCAATTCTGACCGAGTCTTTGGATTTAACTTTTCAAACAAATGACGGACCAGTACAGGCATTGAAAGATGTTAATCTGACAATAAATCACGGAGATTTTGTAAGTTTTATTGGCCCCTCTGGTTGCGGAAAAACTACTTTTTTGCGGGTGGCTGCTGGCCTTGAATTGCCAACTGGTGGCAGAGTGACCGTCAATGGAATGACGCCGGATCAGGCGCGAAAAAATCGCGCATATGGATATGTATTTCAAGCTGCAGGTTTATATCCTTGGCGAACAATCTCTGGAAATATCAAATTACCACTTGAGATCATGCGATATCCGCAGAAGGAACAAAACGAACGCTTGCAGAAAGTCCTAAAGTTGGTTGAATTGGAAGGTTTTGAGAAAAAATTTCCGTGGCAATTATCTGGCGGAATGCAACAACGCGCTTCAATAGCACGCGCGCTTGCGTTTGATGCAGAAATATTACTCATGGACGAGCCATTTGGTGCATTGGATGAGATTGTACGTGATCATCTCAATGAGCAACTATTGGCGCTTTGGCACCAAACTGGCAAGACTATTGCATTTGTTACGCATTCAATTCCTGAGGCTGCTTATTTATCAACGAAAGTTGTTGTGATGAGTCCGCGTCCCGGGAGAATTTCAGAGATCATAGACAGCACATTGCCTGCGGATCGCAATTTAGACATCCGTGACACGTCTGAATTTTTATCGATGACACATCGTATTCGCGAAGGTTTGCGGGCAGGTCATGCCTATGAATGAGGTTATTCACTGTTCTCAAGAATATTATAAATGGTGATCTAGAGTTGATATTTTGGGAAAAGAAATTGGATTTGGTCGATAAAATTCTAGCACAGTCGATATAAAAATAGTGCGTAATTTGCTTCCTATATTTACCGTTGTTGGATTAATTGTTGCTGTTTGGTATGCAGCAGTAGCTCCTATGAATATACGATCTGCGCTTGATCAGCTTGAAAGATCTGATCACGCTGTTGTTCCCGCTGGAGCATTGGAACGTCGTGAAGTGTCTGTTTGGTATCTTCTGGTGAATAATCCGAATCAGATTGCGGTTACATATGATCTTGAAAGATCACGATTGCCGACCCCGACTCAGATTGGGTATGAACTATGGAAAAGTACTGGTGAAATGCTTTTGCGCGGTAAAGCGATGTCAAAACGTTCGTTGTTGTATCACGGTTGGGTAACTTTACAGTCAACCTTATGGGGATTTTTCCTAGGGACAACAGTAGGTGTTATGGGGGCTATTTTTATTGTTTATTCGCGTATTGTAGAACTCAGTTTAATGCCTTGGGCAATTATTAGCCAGACAATTCCCATTGTTGCGCTTGCACCAATGATTATTGTGTTGTCATCACAGATTGGTATTGAAAGCCGTGGATTGCCAAAGGCGATGATTTCTGCCTATTTGTGTTTTTTTCCTGTATTAGTAGGACTGACAAAAGGCTTGCGTTCGCCAGCATTGTCTCAGATGGATTTACTAAAGACCTATAATGCTTCGAGTGTGCAGGTTTTCTTTAAATTAAGATTACCGGCTTCAGTTCCTTTTTTATTCACATCCTTAAAGGTTGGTATTGCGGCTGCGTTAGTGGGGACAATTGTTGGTGAACTTCCGACGGGTGCGATTAGTGGTTTAGGAGCACGAATTCTGATTGGAGATCAATTTGGTAATCCGCTTGCGATTTGGGCAGCACTTTTTGCTGCGGCCATTATCGCTGGAATCCTTGTTACATTTCTCGATTTATTGCAACGTTTCACATTACATCAAATGGGAATGCGGGTTTGACCTGGATGATTATTTTACTGCTGGTTTGGATCACTGGCGGGTTACTCAACTTATGGCTTGCCAGACCGCTTTGGCATAAAAAGCGTATTGTTCACCTTATCATTCCGATTATATTTGGCACAATGGTGATGATTTCGTGGGAACTTCTGGTCAAGGAGTTTAATGTCTCACCGGTTATCCTTCCTGCACCGACGACAATTGCTCAAACCTTTATTGAATCGACAGATATTCTAATCGCAGATTTTACTCAAACGGTCTTAAAGGGTGCTTTGTCTGGTTTTTTTATAGGAGCTATCGTGGCAATTGGAACGGCAGTAATTGTCGACCGCTGGTTGTTCCTTCAGCGTGGGCTTTTGCCGATTGGTAATTTTGTTGCGGCACTTCCAATCGTTGGAATTGCACCAATTTTAGTCAATTGGTTTGGATTTGATTGGCAATCAAAAGCGGCGGTCGTTGTTGTGATGGTATTTTTTCCGATCCTGGTCAATTCTTTTCAAGGTCTTCGAGCAACTAATTCAATACAACGTGATTTAATGTTTACATACGCGGCTGGATACTTGCAAACTCTTCTAAAATTACGGCTACCAGCAGCGATGCCTTTTATTTTCAATGGGTTGAAGATAGCGACCACTTTAGCGTTGATTGGTGCGATTGTTTCAGAGTATTTTGGATCGCCAACGCGTGGGATGGGATTTAGGATATCAACTGGAGTTGGCGCGTTGACTATTGATTTAGTTTGGGCGGAAATTGTCGTTGCTGCTTTTTCTGGTTCAGTGTTTTTTGGAATAATGGTATTAATTGAAAGAAAGGTGACATTTTGGCATCCATCACAAAGACAATAAATGAATGTGAGGTAAGAGCAATGATCACAATTTGGATGGAATTTGGAGTTAGATATTATGAGAATTTTAGTGAAAATCTTTACCGTGCTGTTCGGTCTAATTGCAGCACCAGTGTTGGCAGCAGATAAAGTAGCGCTACAATTAAAATGGGTTACGCAGGCTCAGTTTGCAGGATACTATGTTGCGCTTGATCAAGGATTTTATGAAGAGGAAGGCTTAGAGGTTACGATTTTACCCGGAGGTCCAGATATTGCCCCCACTCAGGTTCTCGCGGGCGGGGGTGCTGATGTTGTTGTTGAATGGATGCCTGCCGCTTTAGCTGCCCGAGAAAAGGGGCTGAATATGGTAAATATCGCGCAGCCTTTTAAATCATCGGGAATGATGCTAACCTGTTGGAAAGATGTGGGTATTTCCTCCCCTGAAGATTTAAGGAATCGAACGTTAGGTGTTTGGTTTTTTGGTAATGAGTTTCCTTTTCTATCTTGGATGAGCCAATTGGGGATTTCAACCGATGGTAAGTCAGAAAATGGCGTCGAAGTCCTGAAACAAGGGTTTAACGTTGATCCCTTGTTGCAAAGACAAGCTGATTGTATTTCAACAATGACTTATAATGAATATTGGCAGGTTATTGATGCAAATGTTAGTCCTGACGATTTGGTTACTTTTAAGTATGAAGATCATAACGTCGCCACGTTAGAAGACGGTTTATATGTTTTGGAAGAAAAGTTGGAAGACTCAGTTTTCGTGGATCGCATGGTAAGATTTGTTCGAGCATCTATGAAGGGGTGGAAATATGCCGAGGATAATCCCAACGAAGCTGCTTTGATTGTATTAGATTTTGATCAGACGGGGGCTCAGACTGAAAAGCATCAGCGACGTATGATGGGTGAGATTGCAAAACTGACCGCTGGGTCAAATGGTGCGCTAGAGGCCGCCGACTATGAACGTACAGTGACAACCCTTTTGGCAGGTGGTTCTGACCCAGTCATTACCAAAGCACCGGATGGGGCTTGGACGCACGCAATTACTGATGAGGCACTGAATTAGAGTTTTGGTTTTATTCAATAGACTCTTTCTTTTGAATCACAAGTCTCCGTCATAAGAACGGAGACTTGTGGATATTTTTCAAATATTTTCTGTATATAATCATGGTTTCTAAACACCCTTTTTTTTGAGGGGTGGACATAATCCAGCCATAAGTCTTATTTATTGTCTGTGTCAGTTTTGGACAAAGAGTTATTGTAATTGTTGTGATTGTCGTGATTAATCAATTATTGCTCATTCGCTTTTCGTAAGGAAGTGCAAATGAAATCTACTAAGAATAATGAAATTCACTTATTTGTTCCTTCAACTAGTATACCATCGTTATTGAATTGATGCTAGAAGCCGGTAAACTGTTGTCTTATTTATAGTGAATGATATAGAGTCGTCTCATTGATAACAATACC
>JAPORV010000002.1 GCA_026710055.1 Aestuariivita sp. | reverse complement strand
CAGGGCGACCATTCTCGCGATCAACCTGCTGGCTGTGATACGCTTCAATCAGACCCGGAACCCGTGTCACGGGCGTCACGATGACACCACAAGGCCTGTCAGGCATAACAGAGAACTTCGGTATCATCGCGGGAGTTAGGGTCGAAGGTGAGTTGACGGGTGGCGGTATTACCAAGAAGGGGTTGTATGGCGAAGGATGTGCGCATAGTGTGACCTTTCTGTCGAGAGATTCTGGCGAAGATTTGCTGATTTGGGGCAAATCTTGGTGGTTATTGCTGATATTGTCCCAAATACCCGCAATCTTCGCCAGAGAAAAATGACAAAAGAGTCAAGTTATTCAGTATTTTAATACTGATTTTTAGGTTATTTTACAGACACTAGTTAGCAGCCGGTTCCGTCCTGATTCCCGCCCGCGGCGTAACCTCCGCATGACCCAGTCTTGATATATCTTCGAATTTCCGCCAGGGTGGGAGCTGGAAAGAACATCTCCGCCCTTGAGTCGTTGGACTGGATTCGCTGTCCCGGATCGCCCGGACTCTTTTTTAGAGACCCGCGACACACATACGGATGGACGATAATCTGACCGCCAGAGGCATAAAAGCGTTGCGGCGCGGCTTTGCTCTTATCCTTGAAGGTATACCCCGTCACCCATCCGTTTTGCTCACTCCCCAGGTTATTTCCACTAGCGGGCTGATTGGGGTCCATGACGAGCCGGTGGTCATCCATGCCATCTAATAATTTCCGACTATTCAATCCCGAGTGCATGCAGGACCGATACCAGTCTCTCGCGCACCAGGTGCCCTTACCTTGGTTATGCCAGACAAAACTTTGGTAGCAGTCATAGTCACCGCCAGCGAAGAATGTCATGCAGTTCTGCGCCGCCACCGGCGCGGCGACCACCATAGCCACCAGCGCGGCGGCCGCGAACGTTGGCAGCCGCGACAGTAGTACGGAAGCGGTGAGGTCGCTCTGGCCGTTTTCGTGTCTGCGCAACCGCAGCGGGGACAGGTACGGCCGTTCAGCCAGACAATTTTCTCGAACCATTTTTGGGAGGATTCCTCGGTCGGAAACATGTCGCAGAGCTGAACCAGACTGATTCCCTCGCGGTGCGCCTTGCCGGGGCTGTTCTTGCTTTCCATATCGGTTTCCCGTTAGAATCAATACAGTTGTGAATTTTATTTTAGTAAGGGTTATAATCCCCAAAATTAACATTATTGAGTTTTGGGTGTGAATGTCGAGTATTTGTGCTTTCTTGAAGTAAATTCTAAAGAAAAATTCGCTGGATGTGTTGTATCAAAATATTTCTGAGTAATTAACGCAAATTGTTGACGTTACTTCTTTAAGTTTGTAAATATCGGATTAGACTAGTGTCTGCGGGCATGGTGAAATGGTATCATAAGAGCCTTCCAAGCTTAAGGTGCGGGTTCGATTCCCGCTGCCCGCTCCAGTCCTCACTGATGTTGATCTGAGCAAACTCGCTTCTCAATTATCCTCTCTTCATAAAAAACTCTTGACTGAACGTTTTTGACCATAAACAAAGCATCGAAATCATTTTGAAATCGAAGCATTAGGATTCACATGAAACAATGAGAGAATGAATGACTAGATTAGATACCTCGGCGTCATCGTATCCAGTTAATGCCGAGAAAGAGCGTGAAAAGTCTGACGATCTCGGTGCTCTCAAGGCACTTTGGCCATTCATAGTGCCCTATCGGTATTTATTGCTCGTAGCGATAACAGCACTTGTTCTGACGGCTGTTGTTTCGTTGTCGTTGCCGATTGCTGTGCGGAGGGTAGTTGATAACTTTGGGTCTAATGATGATCAACTTTTAAACCTTTATTTTATATCAGCGGTCGGCATCGCCGCATTACTGGCGATTGGAACAGGATTTCGTTACGCTCTTGTTTCTCGTCTCGGCGAGCGTGTCATCGCGGATATTCGTAAAGCCGTTTTTGATCGCGTCATCGGAATGCCTCCTGCGTTCTTTGAGAAAACTATGACGGGTGAAGTGTTGAGCCGTATTACAACAGATACAACTCTGATTCTCTCGGTAATTGGGTCTTCGGTATCAATTGCGCTGCGCAACATTCTCATTCTCATTGGTGGATTGATCTTAATGTTCTTGACATCGCCAACGCTTACGGGTCTTGCGCTACTGCTTGTGCCGTTAGTGGTCGTTCCTATTTTGATCATGGGGCGTCGCCTTCGGTATCTGAGTCGAAAAAATCAGGATTGGATTGCGGCATCATCAGGCAATGCATCAGAAGCACTTGGTGCCGTGCAGACGGTTCAAGCGTTTTGTCGTGAAGCGGAAAGTCGCGCAGCGTTTGCAGATGTGACTGAGTTGAGTTATGAGGCGGCGCGGCAGCGTATCTGGACACGATCACTCATGACAGTCATTGTCATTTTCTTGGTTTTTACTGGCGTTGTTGGTATTTTATGGGTTGGCGCAAATAATGTTCGTCAGGGGCAAATGACGACAGGATTGCTGGTACAATTTCTGATTTTTTCAATTATGGTGTCCGGATCAGTAGCCGCGCTCTCAGAAATTTGGGGTGAACTGCAACGGGCAGCAGGAGCAACTGAGCGATTAGTTGAACTCTTGCAATCTGTCGAAGCTGTCTCAGACCCTATTGAACCAATTGTATTACCGCAGCCATCACAAGGACACATTAAATTTGAATCGGTTTCTTTTCATTACCCGTCTCGACCGGACGAAAATGCCCTCGAATCGATTTCTTTTTCTGTGGAACCAGGTGAAACGATTGCGTTTGTCGGTCCGTCTGGTGCTGGCAAATCAACAATCTTTCAACTCATCCTGCGGTTTTATGACCCTGACGTTGGTCGTATTCTGATTGATGGTATTGATCTTGCTGAAATGACGCGAAATGAGTTTCGTAAGTGTTTTGCACTTGTCGCTCAGGAACCAGTAATCTTTTCTGCCTCAGCACGAGATAATATTCGGTTTGGTCGAACTAAGGCAAGTGACAAGGAGGTTGAAAATGCAGCACGGTCTGCTGCAGCACATGAATTTATTTCAGCATTGCCTGATGGATATGAGACTTATGTTGGCGAGAGAGGTATTATGTTATCCGGTGGCCAGCGGCAGCGTATTGCGATTGCGCGTGCAATTTTGCGAGAGGCGCCGGTTTTGCTTCTTGATGAAGCGACCAGTGCATTAGACTCAGAGAGCGAACAAGCTGTTAAAGACGCTATCAAACACTTAAGCTCTGATTGTACGACCCTTATTGTTGCACATCGCCTATCGACCGTTAAACAAGCCGACCGAATTATTGTCATTGATCAAGGCCGTATCGTTGCTCAAGGCAAACATGAAGCGTTGATTAATGCAGGCGGTTTATACGCAAGGTTAGCACGGCTTCAGTTTACCGAAAATTTCGCGGCGGAGTAAGGGATTTTCTTTTTACTAAACACGGAGTGGTAATGATAGCCAACTCACGTTAATTTTGGATTCTATTAGCGGCTGGCTTTCGTACGTGATCTTTCTAGAACGCTGGAAATACGTTTTCTTTAAGGTAGAGTGGCATTTTCATGTTACTATCGAATGTAAGATTGAGTGTTTTATTCATTAATGCGACGCACAAATTAGACAATGAAATTACGCAGGAGGAATAATGATGGCTTTTTCAGGGTTACAGGATAAAATCCTTATCGAAAATGAAATGTCATGGGAAAATCGTGAGGTTGCCGTTACGTTACTTCAGCGATTAACCCAAACGGCGAAAGAATTTTCAGAGAACAAAGCTGTAAGTTATCAATTGTTTGCTGGCCCTCAAGACAAAGCGGAAACACTGACGTGGTCGGAACTTCTGATACAGGTAACACAAGCGGCTAATTTATTTCGCTCACTTGGTATCGGCGAAAACGATGTTGTTGCTTATGTTCTACCAAATTGTACAGAAACAGTGGTGACTCTCTTAGGGGGAGCCATCGCTGGTATTGTAAATCCAATCAATCCTCTATTATCAGTAGAACAAATTAGCGCCATTCTGCGCGAAACAAATGCAAAAATTGTTGTAACGTTACGCGGTTTTCCAAAAACTGATGTTCCACAGAAAGTCGCAGCTGCCGTTCAGAAAGCCCCAAATGTATACATTGTATTAGAGGTTGATCTTGTTCGTTATTTAACCGGTGTAAAAAAACTCATTGTTCCAATTGTTCGCCCTAGAGGTTATCGTGCCAATAACGTCACCTACAGGAGTTTCACAAAAGAGATTTCCGCACAACCAACAACATTAAATTTTGATGATCGACAGGAAGATCGTGTTGCGTGTTATTTTCATACCGGGGGCACTACTGGAACGCCAAAAGTGGCACGACACAAATATTCCGGGTTGATTTATAATGGATGGCTTGGAAACGAACTTCTGTTTTCAGAAAACGATAGCATTATGTGCCCGCTGCCGTTGTTTCATGTTTTTGCTTGCCATGTTATTCTGATGGCCGCAGTTACCTCGGGTGCACATGTTGTTTTTCCAACGCCGCAAGGGTATCGCGGAGACGGCGTTTTTGACAATTTTTGGAAGCTGTGTGAACGGTGGAACACAACCTTTATTATCACTGTTCCGACGGCGATTTCTGCTAAAATGCAGCGACCTGTGAATGCCAATATTTCAACAGTCAAAAGGGCTTTTTCGGGGTCAGCACCATTGCCATTAAATTTGTTCAAACGTTTTGAAGAGGCGACTGGCATTTCAATTGTGGAAGGCTATGGTTTAACTGAGGCGACCTGTTTGGTTTCCTGTAATCCTATTGACGGAGAGAAGAAAGTCGGGTCAATAGGCATTCCATTTCCCTATACCGACGTTAAGATTATCGTATTTAAAGGTGAAGAACCGGTAGAAGCTGAAATAGATGAGATTGGCGAAATATGTGTTTCAAATCCGGGGATTAATGTTGGTGAAACCTATACCGAAGCGGACAAGAACAACGATTTGTATTATGGTGATTATTTGCGTACCGGGGATCTCGGTCGAATAGATGCAGATAACTATTTATGGATAACGGGGCGTGCAAAAGATATTATTATTCGCAGCGGTCATAATATTGATCCCGCTATTATTGAGGAGGCGATACTCGGGCATCCTTCAGTCGCCTTTGCTGGCGCGATTGGTCAACCCGATGCACATGCTGGTGAAATACCTTGTGTATATGTTGAATTGGTTGCAGGTGTTACGGTAACTTCTGGTGAACTATTAGATTACACAAAGACTTACATTGGTGAGAAGGGAGCGCGTCCAAGTTATCTTGAGATTTTGTCGGAGCTGCCTAAAACAGCCGTTGGCAAAGTCTTTAAACCCGATTTGCGTAAGTCCGCAATTATTCGGATTTATAATCAAGAATTAGAAAGTAACAACTTGGATGCGAGGGTAACAAGTGTCATTGACGACAAAAAGAGAGGCTTAGTTGCGCTAGTTAAAGCAAATGGTACCAGTGAAAGTGACATTGGTCAAGCGTTAGGTCAGCATATTAGGCCTTGGGAATTGGTCTAAATGGATAAACATTTATCCTGCGAATTTTGAGGATTTATGATTAGTTGACAGAATGCAATTTATTGATTTTTGTAAAATAGTAATGGTCGCAGAACAATGCGGCGTTTCAACCCGTGTATATAGTCCCCCATTATCGGTTGATGGAGTGCCAGAACGGCGGCTTTTAGTCCAAACTTGCGGGCTCGTTCAGTCGTCAAGATCGGGTGTATTTTGTTCCCACCCGATTTTAATTTTTCATGATATTGACAGATTAGTGACGGTCCTTTCATTCGTTGCCATTATCTGCAACTTCGTAAGGGTTACAGTGACCGCTTAATGGATTAGATATCGCTCCAAATCGTAGTGAGCCGCACATCCAATAGGAATAACAAATCACGAGTGAGAATAGAAGCCAGTGAGCCGGGTCTATTGGTAATATTGTATTCGGAGCGACTTAATGTTTATAATTTGATACAGATTGTCTTACGATGGCTTGCTCCCTAAAAATGATATAAGTACCAGCCAATATGGTTATCATAATTCCAAGAGATGCTATACAATTTGGTAATTCTCCGAATATTAACCAACCCAGAAGAGTTGCGATCGGAATTTCCAAGTATTGCATCGGTGCAAGTGTAGTGGAAGGTGCCAGTCTTAGTGACCAGGTAATCAGTAGATGAGCGAATGTTCCTAGAACACCAACTAAGCCAAGTAGCCACAGATGAGCAACACTTGGCATGACCAAACTCAATAACTCTATGTCATTACTATGAGAAAACACAATCGGCGGGATTAAGATCAGGCATGCAACAGAGCCGGAAACAGCTTGTAAGCTAACTGGATCAGTTTCTTTAGCAATTTTCCGGGTAATGAGCATAAATAGAGCAAAGCTAACGGCAACGCCTAGCGGCCATAGAGCGTGCCATCCAACAGTAATGAAGCTAGGTTGTATGACCATCAGAGTTCCCAAAAAGCCAATTGTGCAGGCGATAAGGCGACGTCTTCCAACTTCTTCTGATAACGCAAACTTACCCAACAGCAACGAAATAAACGGCATAACGAATGCAATTGCGATAGCATCCGCCAATGGCAAGTAGTACAAGGATGTAAACATGCATCCGATTCCAATGATATGCAAAATCGTTCGAGTGATTGTTAGTCCCAAAATACGGTAGTTCATTCGCCAACGACGATTTGTTAGCCAAATGATCGGGATAAGAATGGCAGCTTGTATTCCAAAGCGAACCAATAGGAGCTGACCTACGGGTATTGTTTCGCTTATGATTTTCGCCATTGCGTCTCCGAGCGGAGCGATAATGCAAAACCCCAGCATAAAAATCACGCCAAGTGCAGGACGGTCTGTTATCATTGTTAAGGAGTTTGTAGCGTAAGGGTAATTAATTGGAGAAGCCGATCATTAAACTTCGCCTTGATATAAGCCTTCTAGTATCCGGAAATTATTGAATTGATGGTTAATAATTTGTGAAGACAGAAAATTTTTTAACCATCCAGCTTTGTGAAGGGAAAATGTACGTCAAAAATGAAAGTGATATTTCCATCAATCCAATGCAGTTGGTACACTAGATACGGGTATCTCTAACAATTAGGAATATTAACGGCGAGGCCACCAAGTGAAGTTTCTTTATATTTGTAACTCATATCTAATCCTGTTTGACGCATTGTTTCTATGCAACTGTCTAATGGCACAAGATGCGTGCCATCGCCGCGCAAACTGATTGACGCCGCAGAAACCGCTTTAATTGCTCCTAAACCATTCCTTTCTATACACGGCACTTGAACTAATCCTTGTACCGGATCGCACGTCATTCCCATATGATGTTCCAATGCAATTTCAGCGGCATTCTCTACCTGTTCTGGAGTGCCATCCAATATCGCGCACAGTCCTGCTGCTGCCATAGCACTTGCGCTACCTACCTCTGCCTGACATCCCGCTTCTGCGCCCGAAATTGACGCGTTAAACTTAATTAGACCACCGATTGCAGCCGCAGTAAGTAGAAACTCTTCAATACGCTCTGATGTTGCTCCGGGGACATGTTTAAGGTAGTAATTCAAAACAGCGGGAATTACCCCTGCGGCACCGTTTGTGGGCGCGGTGACTATCTGTCCACCGGCGGCATTCTCTTCGTTCACCGCCATGGCATAAACACTAATCCAATCATTAATAGTGTGAGGAGCAGTATGGTTTTTTCCCTGCTCGGCGAGTAAGGAGGTGTAGATGTCACAAGCACGTCGTTTGACTTTCAGTGAACCCGGCAATTTACCAGCAGTGTTTAATCCACGTTCGATGGAATTTCTCATGACGTTCCAAATGCGTGCAATTCCGTTCTCCAATTCGGATGTACAATGATACACCATTTCATTTGAATGTTTCATTTCCGCTATAGATTTACCGAGTTGCTGAGACATGTTCAGCATTTCTGTAGCTGATTTAAACGGAAAAGGAATCTTGTGGTAATCATCGGAAAATTTTTGGATATTAAGATCTTCTTCCATTATCACAAAACCGCCACCGATTGAGTAAAAAACTTGTCGTAAAACTACGCGGTCGGTTACGTCTGTTGCCATCATCACCATGCCGTTCGCATGGCCTGTTAGTTGAGTTTCATAATCAAAGATTAGGTCGTTTGTAGGGTCGAATTTAAGCTGTTTAAATCCGTTTGGGGAAACACTCTTTGTTTTATTGATTTTTTTTATTAAATGATCTGCTTCATGAGTATTGTAAGTTTCTGGCGTTAAGCCAGCAAATCCAAGTGTGATTGCGCGATCGGTTGCATGACCAATTCCTGTGAAAGCGAGCGAGCCGTGAAGACTTGTTTTGAGGCCAGAAAATTTTTGTTCTGACGTCCGCATCATTTCAAGGAAGCGTGCTGCAGCAATCATCGGACCCATAGTGTGTGAAGATGAAGGACCGATTCCGACTTTAAAGATATCAAGAACTGACAAAAACATAGGAGGGAGGCGTTTCTCGGTGGCGTCATTGGAGCGATGAGTATAAACTCAGATGTCGGTACTTTGGGCTGATTGTCAATGGCTTAAATGATGTCATGTCACCTCTCTTTTTCACTATTGATGGTAATTTTCACACCACCTGACGCACTTTTGGTGCTAACGACTTGAAATACATGCTTATTTTTTTCTCGAAACCTTGATTTCGGGTACAATTTTCTGTGGTTTCGTTTGGAATTGCAATCGGAAGAAGAAGCATGCCAACATTAACGTATCCACGAGTGCACGTTTTGCGCGCCAAAAAAGTCAACACAGAATATTCGGGATACAGAGCTAAAAGGCTTCGGCGTCCGAGTTCTGCCAAGCGGGAAGAAGCGATACTTTCTGTATAGCCAACATGACGGCCAGCGCTTCTGGAAAATCATCGGCGACCCCGCCACTATGACAGTCACCGAAGCTCAACAGCAAGCCATAAGCTTGTTGGTTACTCTACAATCGGGACAATCTGATAGGGAGATTGTGTTCAACACAATAGCGGCCGAAACATTTCGCCGTTATCGTCGTCAATGGAAGCCGAGCACACTTGTAGTGAACCAGGACTATTTTCGTCGGTATATCCTGCCTTGTTTCACGGGACGGTGGATTGCTAACATCACGTCGCAAGATGTTCGGGACTGGTTCACATCACTGCATGCGAGGCCATTGGCAGCAGATTGCTCAATGCCTGTGCTGTCAATCATTATGAAAGAAGCAGAAGCAGATGGTTTACGCTCTGAGGGCTCCAATCCTTGTAAAGGCATCAAGCGTTATCGGAGACAGAACAGGGAGCGTTTTCTTTCGAAAACTGAACTGGCGCATCTGGGTGCAGCCTTCCGCAGGGCGGAGCCTTATTCTGCTGTGACAATTCCCTGGTTGTTGGCATTAACGGGATGTCGGTCTAGCGAGATTCGGACTTTGCGCTGGACGGACTATCGAGATGCACATTTCTTTTTACGTGACAGCAAGACTGGGCCTCGTATGGTATGGTTATCCAATCCGGCTCGAAAGCTCCTTGACGAACATCCCCGGACATCGTCCTAGGTTTTTCCTGCTGTGAACACCGCTGGTTCATGGACAAAAACAATGCTCTATTCTGTTTGGAACCAGATTCGAACTGACGCTGGTCTCATGGATGTTCGTATTCACGATTTTCGCCATTCCTATGCAAGTATGGCGATTTCAAGTGGTGAAACTGTCCTGACAGTTGGGAAGCTTCTGGGCATAACACTCCAGAGACGACTCTCAAATACGCCCACCACGCAGAAATTGACGTGGAACAAGCAGCCATTGCGATGGATGCTGTTCTTGAGAAAAGATAATCATTAGTGGAGTGCGGTTCACGGAATCTCGTGTCGAATGACTTAAACCAGCGACACGGGAGTATTCAGTTTCGGATATAGTCGTCCCTTCCCTGAGTGTGCGCGTCTATCTCTCAGGAACAAAGACATGAGTTTGCACGATAGGCGGACGTAAAGTGGCACTTGGTAAGAGTATCGTGATGTCTCTTGAAGACGCCCAGCGTGCGTGTCCTCGATATCAAGCAGCAATTCCCGCTAATTTTTTTTATTTAATTATTTCAATTGCTGACAAAAATCAATGAAAAAATTCTTCGGTGACTTTTGAGTTGAATATGTGAGAATGTTCACAACAATCATAAAAAGCGAGCAGATTCATGAAACAGTCCTTCCGAAAGTATCTATCAATGCCAAGGTTGCTCAAGAGTGTGGGCACCTCCTTTGCCGCGCTTCCCGATGAGCGTCGTACCCGGTCCATCACCTTAAAAGATGGCCTCCTGTCGGCGCTGGCGGTGTTTCATCAAAAGGTCCCATCGCTCCTTCAGT
>JAPORV010000498.1 GCA_026710055.1 Aestuariivita sp. | reverse complement strand
GAGGTGTCATGGTGAGGGAACTCCGAATGAGAAAATGAACCATTCGGGCTCTTATAAACAAGTTTTTTAGGCTTGTTCAGACCTAATTTAGCTTATGGGCAGCCGGCGGATCCGCGGAAGGGCTGGCTATATGGGAAGCATGGTCGAAGGGTGGACAGGGCTATAAACCCAGAGAATGTGCCCGGAAGTGGAAGCACCTGGAACCGAATGAAATCACACACGCCTATGTCTGCAAGCTGGCAAAGGACGGCGGCTATTATCAATCAGAATATTACAAGCAGAAATTTCCGAAGTCGCATTAGCCAAAATGGGATCGGGCCGATCAAGAACTCCCAGCCCCACCCGCCGATCACCCCGTCAATGATATTCCACCACAAAAAGAACCCACTCACACCGAGACCAACACAGAAAAAAAGGTTATCGGCGAAATTACGAGCATGACCGCTAGTAGCATTCAAATTGAAGAACACCATTGGGTTATCAAGGATTGGTTGTGTCATAAACATATCACGCTTATGGCCGGGCCGTCGGGGATCGGTAAGACCATCCTCGCCATTAAACTGATCGCGCACATCACAACCGGAATGCCGCTTGACGACGGAACACCGATCGAGGTTGGCGAGGTCCTGGCATGGTTGTCCGAAGATGTACCCGAAACAACCCTTGTACCGAACCTGATGGCGCATGGGGCCAATCTAGACAAAGTGCATTTTCCGGATCAAGCTAAAATACTCGATGAAAAAACCGGAAAAATGGTACCGGTGCCATTCAATCCGGCGCGTCACATCCTGTATCTCAGTCATTATCTTGATAAGCGCCCCGGCGTGACACTTTTGGTCCTGGATCCCATTCTGGCCCTTGCTAATGACCAACCCAATTCCCACAACACCAATCAGATACGAGTCGCAATCGAACCCTTGAAGAAATTGTGCAAGGACCGTGGCATCGCGTGTTTAGGGATCACGCACTTCCTCAAACGCCACAACGCTTCCGGAAGCACTGTCCAGGATCGGATCATAGGTTCACAAGCCTGGGTTGCAGTCTGCCGAATTATTACGGCAATGGACTGGATGCAGGGTGAGCGGCGCGGATGGTTGCGCGTCCCTGGAACCAATATCGCACGACCGCGAGACGGCTGGGAATATTAGATCGAGCAAACAACCGTTACACGGCCCCAGGACAACAAGGAAATCAATGCGCAGAAAGTGGTGCTTATTCAAGAACTCATCGGCGTTGCGGATGATCTGTTCACGGGTGAACAATCGACTGGGACAGAAGAAAACAAGTGCACAAAAGTCGGTGAGGCGCAGGGGGTTATTCTTGATGTGCTTAACGGCGAATTGGATGGGCTAACCTAGAAAGAAATATTGGCACATGCAAAAGACGCTTATGGCATTGCAGAACGGACACTTGAGCGTGCCCGAAGTGACCTGAGGAAAGAAGGCATGATCGTGAGTATACGGAGTGGCCGGGGCAAGGATGCCAAAGTCCGCTGGCATATCTCCAGTCGCAAGGATTATGATAACGACGGAATGCTATAAAATCGCCAAATATACCTGACTTGGCGATTTTATAAATTGACTCTAGGAACGAGCGTTATTGGTGATATAAAAAAGTAAATGAAAACAGGTATTTATTTAAAACCGCCAAATAAGATGTCCCACGCGAGAAAATTAAGGGTTTTTCTTAAAATCGCCAAATTCGGTAGGTATGGCGAAAATAAGAGATAAAATCGCCAAATTTGGCAAAATTAAGAATTTATACTTTTGCAGTAAAAAAGAGACCAATTTTTGTGCCAGACCGTCCGTTCAAAAAGTGCCCGTCCGTGTGACAGCATTATCGTTTTGCCGGTCTGTTTCAGGTCTCTCAGTGTGCCCCTGTCCCCGCCGAGGGGGTCTGCGGGAGACGGAGAGGTAGTCTCTCGGGCGGTGGCTTGTTCGGGACGATCGAGGCATAGCCCGCCTGGGCAAGGAGTGTGCCCGTCCATCCCTGCGGCGCTGATATCCAACCGCTCTGCCCGTCCGCCATCTCCGGTTCCGGTCCAGAGCGGATCATGGTCGTGAGTGCGTCCCGCGTCGTTTCTGGCAACGCATCCCAATAACGTTCGGCGTCACGGATCCAGTTCTCCACATCCGGTTCTAGTGCTTCAAACTGGATGCCGTTCGTCTTCGGTTCGATCGTCTTGGATAAATCTTTTCGAAGCTGTGATTTCTGGATAAATTCCTTGGCCATCTCGGGAAGAACACCCCGCCAGACATTCTTGAGCCAGGTCTTCCATGCGACCGACTCGCGGACAAAGGCACCGAACCGATCGTAATCGGATTTTGGAAGAATGACATCCGCTTACGTGGCGACGGCGGCGATGACGGCCGCCGGGAGGTTCACCGGCGGCTCATTCGTGGGGCAGAAGACATGATCGAAGGCCCGGGTGGCAATGGAGTCATCGGTGCGGAACCACCCCTGCCCATCTCCCAGTTCCACCCGTTCTCCAATATGGTCCTGCCAATGGGCCTTCTCGGACTCATCGAGCGACTCCCACCAGGCCCTGGCCAGATGTGCAATCCAGTTAGGTGCGGTCGTCGGAACGGGATCGGACGCATTGGGTGACGATCCGGTGTTGTCCTGCCGTGTAACCCAGCGTGTGAGAAAGGCCAGGAACATTGCCTCCGGATTGACCGGGCGGATGTTTTTTCGTGTCATCCAGGATCGCCAGTCCCGTTCGGCGGCGTTCAGATCCACTGTGTCCCTATGCTGCTTTTGGGCAACGTCCGCAACGCTATGGCTGAGCGTGATCTCCACGGGTGGATGCACCGACGGGTGTTGGGTCAGATAAGATCCCTCGCGGCGGCGAAAGACCACCAGCTCTTGTCCCCGTCGTCCCGCTCGTAGTCGGAGGTCATATTCCAGTAGATCGCCTTCTCCGCTTAAAAAATCCCTTGGTGGACATTTAACATTATATTGTGGGAATCCGGCGAGAGTGTTTGATGACATAATGACCCGTTTTGATGTTGAGGAAGTTTGTTGGAATCGCTGTTACGAGGCGTGGCGAATTGAACGTGATAAAACGTTAAAGGTTCATCTTGAGAATGCGGGAATAAAAGTTAGTACGTGCAATGGATCATTACTCTGGGAGCCTTGGACTATCAAAAAGGAAGATGGCACGCGATTTAGGGTATTTACGCCGTTTTTCCGTAAGGGTTGCCTTGGCGCTTCGGCGCCTCGTGAACCTCAGCCAGTGCCTGAAAAGGTTGAGTATTGCAGTGACCTGCAGGGTAATGACAATGTCAGTTTTCTCAAACTCTTGCCTTCAGTGAGATGGGACAGGAAGTTTGAACCTTACTGGGAAGTTGGTGAAGGTGGGGGTCAAAGGCAGTTTAAGAGATTTATTGATGAAGGATTACCCTTTTATAAGGATGGGCGCAATTATCCTGCCAAGCCTTTTGTTTCGCGCTTATCCCCTCATTTGCATTTTGGTGAAATTTCCCCTAATCAGCTATGGCATACTGTACGCAATATTGATGAAAACAAACACACTGGTCATTTTTGTAGTGAACTGGGCTGGCGAGAATTTTCTTATCATTTGTTATACCATTATCCGCAGTTACCAACAAAAAACCTTCAAGAAAAATTTGATCAATTTCCGTGGGTTGAAAATGAGGCCTATCTGGTCGCTTGGCAAAGAGGTCAAACTGGTGTGCCTATGGTTGATGCGGGAATGCGTGAATTATGGCAGACAGGCTATATGCATAACAGGGTGCGAATGATTGTCGGCTCTTTCCTAGTCAAGAATTTATTGTTGCATTGGCATTATGGTGAGAGATGGTTTTGGAATACATTGGTGGATGCGGATCTTGCAAATAACAGTGCAAGTTGGCAATGGATTGCTGGATGCGGCGCTGATGCTGCACCTTACTTTCGTATTTTCAATCCGGTCATCCAAGGACAGAAGTTTGATCCTCATGGACAATATGTGCGAAAATATGTTCCTGAACTAAGGCATATGCCGCATCAATTTTTGTTCAACCCTTGGGAGGCCCCAGAGGCTGTTTTGAATCAGGCTGATGTTATACTTGGTCAGACTTACCCCGCTCCGATTGTTGACTTAAAGCGATCACGTGAATTAGCGCTTGAAGCGTTTCAGACATTGAAACAAACAAAGGAATGACGGCGTTACGTTTGGTTTTGGGAGACCAACTCTCTCATTCAATTTCCAGTTTGCGCGACTGTCATTTAAACACAGATGTTATTCTGATGTGTGAAGTTTGGAATGAAGCCACTTATGTAAAACATCATAAGAAAGTGAGAGGGAATTACTGAGGACTTTAAATTTGTACTTGCATATCAAAATTTCTTGAATTACTTAATAAATAATCTCATTTTTAAAGATTTAGAATTATTATTGGAATTCATATACTTAAATATATTCTACTACATATAGAAAGTGATAATAAAATTTCTAAATATAAAATACCACATATAGTGTTTGTAGATTTAAGTATATAAGCCTCTTATTATTTAATTATAATAATTGATAATCATATTAAGTTTGCAATTTTTATTACAAATAAAAGTTTCTTTAGTAAGATGAGTACATAAACCCATAACTATTTTGTTACATTAAAAAATATAATTTTAAATTTTGGAGATTGATGAATGAGTTCAAGCCAATACAAAGTCGGTAAAGTTCGCCCCCCACGTGTGCAAATTACATATGATGTTGAAGATGGCGATGCGAGTGAGACACGTGAACTTCCTATGGTTGTAGGAGTAATTTCTGATCTTTCAGGAGATAATGTTGATTCTGTAGAATATAAGGAAAGGGAATTTATAGAAGTAGAACAGGGTGGCGTAGATAGACTAATGTCTCGTATTGGACCATCAATTACGGTTTCTGTTTCAGACCAAATTTCTGGCGAACAAGATCAAGAAGTTGGTGCAAGCCTTCAATTCAACTCCATTGAAGATTTCTCGCCAATGGGAGTAGCTGCGCAGATGCCACAAACTGCTAAGCTTCTTGAGGCAAGACGTCGCTTGGCCGACTTGTATAGCAAGATAGAAGCCAATGATAAACTTGATGGTATTTTAGGTGATGTTCTTGCAGATGCAGACAAATGTGATGAGTTACGTAAGCAATTGGGCAATATTGACAACAAAGATGGAGAACACTAATGGCGGCTCTTGAACGAAAAGGTTTATCTGGTGTTGAGCCTGGTTCTCTATTAGGAGAAATATTTGAAGATGGTCGATTAGTGCGTGATGAACATCAGATTGATAACGCTCGTAACATGTTAGAAGGCTTTCTTGATGAAGCAACAAAAGCAGCAGTTAAGATTGATGGTAGCGCTAAACGCGCTGTTATGGAACGAATTGCAGCAATTGATAAGTTGATATCAGCGCAAGTCAATGAAGTTATCCATCATCCTAAATTTCAAAAATTGGAAGCATCTTGGCGAAATCTTGATAAGCTTGTTACAGAGAATGACCTAACGGCTTCGCTTAAAGTTCGTGTTTTTAATGTTAAGCGGAAAGAGATAGAAAAAGACTTTGCCCGCGCACCGGGTTTTGACCAGTCGCATTTCTTTAAATCTGTGTACGAAGATGAATATGGCACTTTAGGTGGATCACCTTTTACCTTTATTATTGGAGATATGGAGTTTGGTCGTGCACCTCAGGATATACAATTTTTAAAAGACATGTCATCTGTAGCCGCAATGGCACATGCACCTTTTATCGCTAGTGCAGATCCACGACTTATTGACCTTGACAGTTATGTCGAGCTAGATCGTCCAATTGATATCGGAAAAATTTTCGATGCTAGTGAAATGGTAACATGGAACATGTTGCGTGATAATCCAGATTCTCGCTATCTCGTTCTTACAATGCCACGGACGCTGGCCCGTCTTCCGTGGGGGCCAGACTCCGCAGTGGTAGAGGAACTTGATTTTAATGAAGACATATCTGGCGGTGAACACGACAAGTATCTGTGGGGACCAGCATCATGGTCAATGGGATCATTGATTATGAAGTCATTTACTGAATATGGATGGCCTTCAGCAATACGAGGTACTGAGTCAGGAGGTAAAATTTCTGGTTTGCCGTTGCATTCTTATCGATCATTATCAGGTTCACTGATAACCAAATGTCCCACCGAAACATCAATTACTGACCGTCGAGAAAAGGAACTATCCGATCAAGGAATTATTGGTCTTTGTCACGCACGTAATACCGATTATGCAGTTGTATTTTCTGGTTCGACAGTCAATCGTCCTAAGAAATATTCTGAAGAAGAAGCAAATGCAAACGCAAGGCTTTCTGCTAGTTTACCGTATGTATTGGCTTGCGCGCGTTTCGCACACTATCTCAAAGCAATCATGCGCGACAAAGTTGGTGGGTTTACTTCTCGGGAAGATATTGAGCGATATCTTAACAATTGGATTGCACAATATGTAACCGCGGATGATAGTGCATCACATGCTACAAAAGCTCGTTTTCCGTTACGGGAAGCAAGAGTTGAAGTAAAGGAAATAGCTGGTAAACCTGGTTCTTACACTGCAGTTGCTCATTTGCGACCTCACTTCCAATTAGAAGAATTGACTGCATCGCTTCGACTAGTCGCAGAGTTACCAAGTTAATAAAATTTTAATTGTTTAAATGAGTTGTTCATTAAAAAACTGTTTAACAGTGCATTCCAATGTGAGTAACGAATATTCTCCTTTAAGATTTTGCCGTATAAATGGTCGATATTTTGTGCTGAGAAAAGTTTTATGTTTTACGTTATAAACAATCGAGCAAATTATCCTTTATTGCATCTATTTATATAATTTATTTTATTACAGTTATTTGGTATGCAGTTCAAGTACCCGTTTGAAGCACACCGTCAAGCAGGCATTCCAGTTTCTGGAGAAAAATGGCAAGACAAAACCTATCAGGGAGAAGATTTAGCAGGTATTATTTTTCACGAATGTTCATTCGAAAATTTACGTTTACAAAACTGTGACTTTAGCAAGGGCGTTTTTAATAATTGTAAATTTGTCGGGTGTGATTTTGTCAACTGCATCTTAGTTCAGACTCAATTCACTAGTTGTATTGTATCTAAAATTCTGATAACGGAAGGAATCTTTCAAGAATGTGTCATAAGCCAATGTAAGTTACAAAATCTATCTGTTTGTCAGGAAGGAAGACAGCTTGTTATTGCAGAGAGTGAACTGGACCACTTATTATTCGAAGACGCTGGTCTACGGCAAGATCGACTGACAATATCCGGTTGTCAAATTAATCAAGTGACAGCAATTGGTGCACATTGGCAAAATAGTACTGCAGTAGAAATCGATTTCGCACGCTGTGAATTGGGTGAGGCAGAACTGACTCGAACGAGTCTAATTCGTGCTTCTGGTACTGGTCTTGATCTCTCTGGACTAAAACTGTTTTCGTGTAATCTCTATCAAAGCGACTTCTCGCAGTCTAGACTAATCGAAGCAGATTCATGTGTGTTTGCCGAATGTCAATTTGGCGGGGCAGACCTTCGGCAAGGTAAATTTGACAAATGCTTATTTGCCAAAGTAAAAGCAGAGGAAGCACAATTTGACGGTGCTAGTCTTAATGGGGCATTGTTTCCTGAAGCAATTCTTATTCGTGCTTCTTTTTGTGGCGCAACGGCCGTTGGCTCAATTTATTCAGAGGCTGACCTTACTGAAGCTAACCTTACTGATATGGACGCTACCAAAGGTGTATTTACAAACGCACGAATGACACGAGTGAATGTAACTGGAGCGTCTTTTGTAGGCGCACTCCTTTATGGAGTGGAAGAGAACCTTGATGAAGCAGATTTACGTGAATCACAAAGGACGATAGAATGGCGTGCTGAGAGAGATCGTGAAGTCATGGAATTGAAAAAGTGATATCAATCTACAAAAGTCTTGAAAAATCACTAAACATAATTTCAATTTTTTGAAATAATCAGTGGATATTTAACTCCATCCTCTTATTGTTGGATATGTTCGTTAACGATTTCTGGCTTGGTTTATGGCTATATTGAGAAAAATGTCGTCGCTCTCTCCTTTGCGCAGGCGTTGGAAGAAGAATGTTGTGAAAAAAGACAAATAGCGTAATGAAACGATATACAACGGTATTAAAATAATGAGACCCTTTAGGGTTTTGATGGCCAACTTTAAGAGCTTAATGAACGACCTTGTCGGCAAAAAGTTGCTTGTGCTGAGTAAACAGAACGGATTTCTGAGTGTGAGCAAAGCCTTGGATCAAATGGTTCCAATAATCGTTAGCTAATATTAAGCGATGATGTGAAATTAACCCCGTCATCGCCAATAGCATTAAGTTAAGAAATTTTCATTAAGTTAATCAGCGATAGGTTTACGGCCTCAAAAGGGCCATTTTTACAAATTGAGCTGACTTTTGTTATCAGTTGTTTCCGTGCGGCCTTTTCTTTCTCCTCACGGCATCGACGTTCGAACGTGCCGATGGGTTTGTGGGAAGTCCTTTCACTCCTTCGGTTTGGGGATTCTTGGTCATGGCTCTGAGCGATGCTTTCTACCCGTCTGATGACCATAGTCAAGAACCCCTTCACTTGTTGCATCATAATCATTCCAGGATTCTGACCAACAGGTGTCAGTGCGTGCTTGAAGTTGATACGCTTTGGTGCCTTCCATTGACCGTCAAGCTGTTCATTTATTTCAGCATCAATCTCATTAGTCATTAAACGGGTTGCCATTACGCGCCCAAAGTTGGCATCAAGTTCCTGCTGAATGCCGTGCTCGCTTTGACTGTTCAACGCCTCGATGGCCCTGAAGAATTGGGGGGGGGTGATCGTTAACCTTACTGCGCCAATGATGATGATAGAGTTCCGATAAGTCAGCGATGGAAAATCCATCACTTTCGCGAAGGGTTGTTCCCGGAACGTATTCTGTTTGTCCCGCGGTATAGCGCACAAGACGCATCTTGAGCGGTTGGAATGTTGCATTCGGCTGTTTCAGGCGAAGCCGCGCGCTTTACGATCAGGCTCAACTTTAATCATCATGTTGTCATGATCACGGGCGAGAACCGCCTCGGGTTGAGAATGGGCATTGCTTTTGAGGCGAAAGACACCATCAAGTCCCCGCCGGACATGTTCGAGGAGCATCGCAAAGGAGAAATCGCCACGATCATACACAACAACATCCTGTGCCGATAAGACCGTAAGGTGCTCAACGGCCCTCTGGCGCTCGTGACCCTGTGCTTTCAGCTCAACATCAAGGGGAAGGCGTGGCATGAACTCATACAGGCAACGGACCAATCCTTGCGGATAAGGGGCGTTTAAGGTTTATCTTCATCCCATCGACCGCAAAGACACGTCGGTCTTTCCATCAAACCGCGCGCTCTGATGTTAACCGCGTTCAGAGTTCCTGATGCAGTTCTGTGAAGGGGCTGACTTTAGAGCGTGCTAGACAGAGAGCCGCCGCTATGACCGGCGTGTCCTGGGGCAATGAAACGCCAAGGGCTGTGACGTCAGACCAGATATCATTCAATGTCTATGTAGAGCTGCGTTTGGCTCTACAGGTGAGTCGCAGGATAAAGAACGTAACAAGAAAGGTGCCCATAAAACGATGCCGCACGCGGTGGTTTTTGAGATGTCGGGTGCCCTTCAACCCATCACGCTGCCCATGCCGTTAGGGTCAATTTAAAAACATCAATGTCTTTATCCTCTGCCGCCGTTATGCCGATGTGTGTCCAACCTGAGGCATGATAAGACGTTCCCTCTTGGGTGTGAGTGTCGACAAATGTTTCCACTAGTGAAGAAGCCATAGACCAGCGATGAGACCAATCTGAACGCCGTTGACACAGAAAAAGCACTAGCACATGCGACGTCATATTGTCCCCCCGTACACACGAGAAAATCACAAAACGATTGTTCCGAATAAGATCATGATATCCCTTCTCTCATTGCGACTGTGTCCATCCAATTCAGGTATCACGCGGCGGTCACTGACTCACCGGTTCGCACATTAAAGCCTCTAAACGTCGACCCTCGTTATCCAGAATAAAGGAGAAAAGACGACAGCCACGTGACGCCTTGAAGCCTCAAGGATGATACTGATCAACGAGTTCCTGCAGGTCTTTCACATTCTGCCCCGCTGCGCTGTCGATCTTGATCGGCTGCAAGTCACGTAACTGTGCGATCATCAGAGCCCTAGGCTTTCCTGCACGAGGGCGGGCAATGGGCTGACGCGGACCCCTCATAATCTTTCTTATTGGAAATAACTCCAATAAACCATATTGCACATCGAAAAGGGAGAGTGAACACTCTTCGGAAATTTTTTTTGACTTAAAACTCCCATTTTTTTCAACGCTTTTATTTATCGCTAAAAAATTCAAAAAATAATTCAGTCTAAGTTAATGCCATTAGAGCTGAAAGAGGTATTTCCGCTCGCCCCCGAACCCCTTCACCGCAACGATGG
>JAPORV010000177.1 GCA_026710055.1 Aestuariivita sp. | reverse complement strand
ATCGTGCTCACCAATAAACTCTTGCCAAACCGACGCGGACGCGACAGGAAATAATTATCACCTTGTTCAATTAACACTCGAATTAATGGCGTCTTGTCGACATAATAACTATTTGTTGTCCGAAGCCGTGTAAAATCTTGCGTCCCTACAGGCAGACGCTTGCGGTTCATCGTCCAATCTCCATTGATTACTTACAAAATAGCATAAACCGTAACAGGAATTGATATCAATCACTAACGCAATTTTGATGGCGCTACTCGCCAATAATGGGGCAGATCGCGTCCAAGCACAAAAATATTCACAACAAACTAATCGACCGTATCAACACAATCCAACTCTCTTTTGAATTTCCCTATCGCGTAATGATATCTCCTCACCAATGAACTCATCCGCGTCTTCACTACACATCCACAATAAGGCTTTCGCCACCCAAGCTGCTGGAATATGATCTGACCAATGCAATTGACTGATTGGATTAATCCCAGATGCCTTAATTTCTTTCTGCATTTGAGTTGCAACTGTTCCAGGAGATAGTCCAAAAGCTCTAATCCCGTTTGCTCTTTCCTCCTTATCCAAACAGCGCGTTAACATTGCAACGCCAGCTTTCGAAGCACAATAGTGACTCCAAGCCTCAACAGGTCCATGTGCAGCACCAGAACTGACAGTCAGTACGGTACCACGACCTACAGCTTTCATATGCGGCAATACAGCACGCATACCAAAAAAGACCCCTTTTAGATTGATGTCAATCACATGAGCCCACTCCTCATATGATGCAACACTCAAGTGAGAAATCGGGTTGATAACAGCAGCGTTGTTGATTAGAATATCCACAGATCCAAATTGATCAATACATCCATCGACCGCAGCTTTTAAATCATCATGAGAACTTACATCCCCTTCAATTCCGAACGCATTCTCTCCAATCTCAACGGTCAAGGATTCAATATGAAACTTGCTACGCGCCATCAAACCAACATTCGCACCCGATCGTCCAAAAATGCGCCCAGCTTCTGCCCCAATTCCGCGACTTGCACCCGTTATCAAAACTGTTTTTCCAAAAACCGACATTACAAATTTACCTCTTATACCTAATCACTAAACAATTGAATTACTTCCTATCCATTTCTATGGATACCTTCTTTCAAAAAATGATGCCTGTTTTTGCTATCCTTATCAAAAAGGTCTCTTCCATGAACTTGATTATTCTCAGAATTGCTCCCATTTTTTTATTCTCAATCGCATTAAGTAGCAATGCGCAGGCCGACTTATCAGTTCACGATGTCTGGTCAGCATGGCGAAACTTTTATACCGAATCTGGATTTAAATTTAAGGGTCAAGAGCAAATATCTAACAATGAAATTACCATCGATGACGCAACGCTCACCGCGGCAAATCGCCGTAATACGTCTTCAATAGAAATCAAACTAGGTACGCTAAAATTCTCCAAAGACAAAAATGCGGTTAATATTTCATTAGCCAATGAAATGCCGATTACAATTATCGAAAAATCGGATTCAAAAGAGGTCCTTGAAGCAAGCCTTATAGCTAATGTCGAGGACTTCGAAATGTCTGCTGATGGAAGCCCCTCAGAAATAAGATTCCGTTATTCAGCATCAGCCGCAAATATAACATTGAACAAATTGAAACTAACAAGTCTATTTGGTTTCTCTTCGACTCCACGGCTTAAAATAACTCAAAAAAATATCGCCGGTACAACACTTTACAAGAATATGTCACTCGCAATGTCAAAACACACTATTTCCGGTGATTTGACAACTATGGATATTTTCCTGAGTGACTCTTCCAAAGATTATATTGCTTTCGTTGGCAGCAATGATCATTTTTTGTTTGAATCAACCGGTGCATCACCAATGACAATGCAATCAAATATTATTTTCAAGCAGGTAGAAGATGGCTACAATAGTGAAGGCAAACTCAAAATTGGCCCTCTATCACTATCATTAGCTACACAGGAAAATCAAAGAAAATTTAGTCTCCAAAGTTCTGCAGAAACTAATTCATTGTCTTACAATATTACCTCGGCTGGAATTCACTATACTATCAATCAATCAAATTTAACTTACTCGATTATTGATAACCAATTGCCTTTTCCTATTTTAGCAAACACTGCTCAAATAGCCTTAGAACTTCTATTTCCAATTTTTGCCGCCGAGAAGAAGCAGGATTTCAATTTGCTTGTAAACCTTGATTCTATAACACTAAAGGATGAAATCTGGGATCAATTTGATCCACAAAATAACATTCTACGATATCCGGCGAACCTTATCATTGATATAACAGGACAACTGCAGTTACAAAAAAATCTCTATGAAATTGAAACAAATCAATCGACCTTCATTAATCCGCAATTACCCACAATTCTACACACACTTAATTTTAATGAAATAATGTTGAATGCTTTTGATGCAGGTGTGCGTGGAACAGGTAACTTTTCTTTCGATAACAAAATGCAACCAATTGGAAGTCTTGATTTGGAAATAACCGGAAGTAATCAGTTACTTGACAAATTCGTTGAAATTGGCGTCATACAACTAAGTGAAGTTTTCTTGATACGGAGTATGTTGTCGTTGTTCACTATTCCCGGAAATGACCAAGATATTCTTTCTTCACGCATAGAAATCAATGACAAAGGTCAGATTTTTGCAAATGGACAACGCCTTCAGTAAACATTACCCAGTATTGTTTGCCTTACAACCTTGACTATGTATTTTTCAGCTATTTCTGTTGGTAGCATTTCCATCATCTATCCAAAATAATGTAAATCAAAATCAAGGACTGTAAGAATGCCACATCAGTTATCTGAGATAACGAGCCGATTACTTACTGCCGCTCGTAGCGCTGGTGCATCAGATGCAGATGCAATTGTAATAAAGAATAATTCAACAACAATTAATGTACGTGGCGGCACATTGGAACATGCAGAACGATCGCAAAGCATGGCCATTGGACTGCGGGTATTAGTTGGTAACAGGCAAGCCTGTGTATCCGCCTCTGACACATCACAATCAACAATTTTCAAAATAAGTGAACAAGCTGTAGCAACGGCTAAAGAAGCCCCAATAGATCCATATTGCGGAATTCCAAACTCACACCAACTTACGTGCAAATGGGATCTAGATGCCTTAGAACTCGCTGATCCATCTGAAGAACCACCGCAAACTGACCTTCAAGATGATGCGCTATCTTGTGAAGCAGCAGCAACAGAAATCAAGGGAGTTAGTCAAGTGGAGTCAGCTTCATCCTCTTATGCTGTAACTGAAATATATCTTGCGGCCACTAACGGATTTTCAGGCGGCTATCGCCGCACGAACCGCTCAACCTCATGTGTCGCAATAAGCGGTACAGGAACAGAAATGGAAAAAGATTACGATAGTGATAACCGTTTGTTCCAATGTGATCTACGTGATCCAGTCGAAATCGGTCGAACTGCCGGTGAACGTGCTGTCGCACGAGTAGGTGGAAAAAAACCATTAACTGGAAATTTTCCAATATTATTTGATGAGCGAATTTCAAATTCGATTATTCAACATTTTTTATCCGCCACTAACGGGCAGTCCATTGCGATAGGAGCATCATGGTTGCGCGATTCAATGCACAAAAATGTCCTGCCAGATACGCTATCCATCATTGAAGACCCGCACCGTCCCCGTACCTTTAACTCCCGCCCCTTTGATGCCGAAGGCTTGCCGACTTTTCGACGAACAATCGTTGAGAACGGCATTCTTCGCGGTTGGACATTAGATTGTGCAACAGCAAAACGATTAGGTTTAACCTCTACTTCAAATGCCACAAGAACCATTGCATCTCCACCGGCGCCCTCGAATTGGAATATTGAATTAACGTCAGGCCAATCAAGCCAAACGGAACTCTTACGAGACATGGGAACAGGTTTACTTGTGACATCTCTCATTGGCGCAACAATTAATCCAATAACAGGGAATTACTCTCGGGGTGCTTCTGGATTTTGGGTAACCAATGGCACCATTTCCCATCCTGTAAACGAATGCACTATTGCTGGCAATTTACCAGACATGTTAAGGCGAATTATTCCAGCCAACGATGCACAAAAATATCTCTCCATCGTTGTTCCTTCGTTACTTATTGAAGGAATGACCATTGCAGGACAATGATCTCAATCTTCTCATTAACGCTGCACAGCAGGCAGGTGAGATTGCCAAGTCTATGCATGGAACCAAAATGAATAAATGGGAAAAAGCTGAAGGCCAAGGACCAGTTTCAGCCGCAGATATTGCTGTCAATTCTATGCTTGAAGATCAACTACGAAACGCCCGCCCGCAATACGGATGGCTTTCAGAAGAAAGTGAAGACTGTATCGACAGACTTCAGTGTAAGTCCGTATTCATTATTGATCCAATTGATGGCACCAGCAGCTACATCAAAGGTTTGGACACTTGGGCACTTTCTCTAGCCGTTTCCACCAAAGGCAAAATAACAGCGGCCGTGATATATCTTCCCATGCATAATTTGCTTTATTCAGCCTGTCATAAAACAAAATCAAAGTTAAACGGTGTGCCAATTCACGCATCAAATAGAAAAAAAATTAACGGAGCTTTCGCTTTAACAAACGCAGGGTCCATGGATTCAGCCTATTGGAAAGAACAATCTCCACCCGATATTATTCGAGTTTATCGTCCCTCAATGGCTTACCGAATGGCTCTAATTGCTGAAGGGCGTTTTGATACGATGTTTACTATCTATCCGAGTTGGGAATGGGATATTGCAGCAGGTGATCTCATTTTAAGAAAAGCTGGGGCAAAAGTCACAAATAAGCGTGGAAGGCTCCTCACTTTCAACAATAAATATCCAAAACTACATGGTGTGATTTCTGCTAACCCCAAACTACACAAAGCACTAATTCAGCAAATGATATATTGAATCCATTAGCCCACCTGTTAGAGATGAAGAAGACCATTTCAATTTGGCCGCCGATTTAAAAATCGGAAACTCACCATAAGCTCGCAACATTAACGTAAACAACATGTTTTTTAGTATTGATATTACGTGCTAGTATGTAAAAATTTTTGAATTGATGGTTTTACTTTTAGTTTGGCACTTGCAATAAATTTTAATGTTCAGGTACATGCAGAACAAACTGCAGATATTTTGATCACAAGTTTTTTGTCTGTTTAAGCATTGCAATCCATATAGTATCACAATATCACCAAAAAGTGAGTCTTTATTCATTGGATTATTTATAAAAAGGCAACATGCGCGCGCCAGAATTTTGGAAACTCCCCCCTAATTGTCCAGACTGGAGAGCAACTCTGCTCGCGCCATGCGGACACCTTTACAAGCATCTGACTGCACGGCGACTGTCTCGTGGTAATCCAGAAAAATTGAAAATTCCTGTAATTTGTATTGGCAATATTAATGTCGGAGGCGTTGGGAAGACACCAACAGTAATTTGGTTAGCACAATTAATGCGTGAAAAAGGCCATATTCCGCATGTCATTTCAAAAGGCTATGGAGGCACCACGAAAAGCCCTATTCAAGTAGATGCAAAAAAACATAACGCAAGTGATGTCGGCGATGAACCACTGCTCATTGCGGCATTCAGCGATGTTTGGGTTGGTGTCGACCGAATGTTAACAGCCCGCACAGCACAAAATGCTGGCGCTACCATACTTATTTTAGATGATGGTCATCAAGATCCTCATATATTTAAAGATTTTTCGGTAATTGTCATTGATAGTGATTACGGTTTCGGAAATGAAAAATGTCTCCCAGCAGGTCCTCTTCGTGAACCAATTACAACAGGTTTATCCCGCGCAGATGCATGCATTATTCTTGGGGAAAATACAAACACATCGTTGTGCGCAGCACTTGGTAACCTACAAAAATTTTGTGCGAAACTGCAACCACTCGAAACCGGAATGAACTGGTCTAATGTTCGCGTCCTGGCATTTGCAGGTATTGGTAATCCTTTGAAATTTTTCTCAACTTTGGAAAATCTTGGGGCTACTGTAATACACAAAGAGCAACTTGACGATCACCAAAAACTATCATCAAGACTCTTAACCCGACTATATAAAGATGCACAGGCTCAAAGTGCTCAACTTGTTACAACAGAAAAGGACGCTGTCCGCTTACCAGTTGAATTTCGGTCAAAGGTGATCGCATTGCCTGTTCGGCTAATTATACCTGATACAGAAGCTTTTTTTAAAATACTTCTGAATAAAATTCCAGCCCTTAGAATCTTCTAATCGGTAAATTCGGAAAAATACAGTAACTTCCCATTCCAGAGCGACAATAATTAAGCCGATTATCATCAATCCTTTGCATCTCAAACGAGTGCGATTGTTGCAGACCTTCTTCTAAATATGAGCCAGAATTTATCTTCCGTCATGATCTCGGTCTGATAACAATAAACCTTTTTCGCCATCTACTCTTTGCGATGTGAAATTTTGTCGTGTAACCTGTTTTGGGCATGCAAGATCAACGCTTTTAGGATAAATTTGTCATTCAGTGTCAAGGCCCTCAAAATATAAGAATAGTATATGCCCGAATATTTTGGTTAAGTCAACAGGTTAAAAAATGTGTTTTTATGCATGACAAACTCTTGAGATTTGTGAAAGGAGGTTTTTTAAAGACACTAAACAACTACCGCTGGCGCCAGTAGGATTGGAGTGACTTGCCAAGTACTGAAGTACGATGCCCTCTGTCATTGCGCCACATGTGGTTGAAAAAAATCCCCACCCCCAAAGCGCTTTCGTATGTGCACAAATTCCCATTAGATCTTGAATGATGAACGGCCTTTCATCTTGCGCACAAGATCGCTCATCGCCAACTTCGGGAGAACCGAAACGAACATGTGGACGTGATCCTTCTAGACCCCGCCGCAAGATTTTACCGCCGTTCTTCCGACAAACCTGGCAACAAATATCCCGCATCCAAAGCTTCAGTGCACCGATGAGTACCTTGTAACGGGACTTGGTTGACCCACACGATGTGATAACGATAATAAAAGACGCAGTGACTCTCTGAATCATCATGCATCATGAGATCCTCTCAAAAAATGAATCTTCACTACATTCTGGTTGATTTTTTGAGAGGGTCTTATCATAAGTTTATTGTTTTACGCTCATGCGGAACCGACTACAAGTCGGTTGGTTTTCTCTAACACGTGGATACTAAATTAAGAAACCGATAGTCAATTTATGCAACAATCAGTGCCTTGCAAGAACCCCATCAAAAAAGTCATTCTGTAATTAAGAATCTTAATTTGAAAATACAAATTTGCGAATTTGTAAAAATAATTTATTCGCGGCGTGCGAGGATGCTAACTTAACATACCTGCGATTTAAAAATACAAATTTGAATTAAAGCGAAAAACAATTAAATCAAAATTTCAAAAATAATCCCTGTAACTATAGCTCCAGATAAACCCAATCCTAGGTAGGTCATGAATACTTTTGGCTTTACCAAACTCCAAACAGCGGCCATCGCAGGTATTGAACTCACTGAACCTGCAACCATGAATGACATTGCTGCACCAAAACTCATGCCTTGTGTAATCAATCCGGCTAGTAGCGGGGGTGCGACATATGAATTCAAATAGGCAGGCATTCCGACAATTGCTGCAGTAGCAATTGGAACGACGCCTTCACCGCCAACCATGCCTGCAATAAATTCTGCGGAAACATACGAAACCAAAAGCGCTTCAAGAACGTACGCTAATGAGAGCCATTTAAGTAAAAATAAACCGTTATGAATAAGTTCATCACGAAAATGGTAACGTCGTTCTTGACGCTTCCAAAAACACCAAACTGGTTTGCGCTCAGAAGTTAATTCAGAACTACAGCAACCGGATCGATTAAAGGCTTTCAACGACTTTGAAAGAAATCCATTTAATGTCAATATTTTCACGACAAAGCCGCCAAATATTCCCAGCGTTACCGCTGCAATGGCTTTAGCTATCGCAAAAGGCCAACCTAAAGCAGAAGCGGTTATCAATAATGTGGGAGGATCAATTAATGGAGACGCCAACCAAAAAGCCATTACTGCTGATAAAGGAGCACCTAATGCTAACAGCCCTGCAATGAAAGGAATGACTTCACAAGAGCAAAATGGTGCTAAGCCGCCAAAAAAAGCAGCAAAGAATATCATTCTAATTTCGCGTCCTTGAAACGCGTGAGCCACCATAGTTTCAGCACCAGTCGCTTTCAAAAACGCGAGCATTAGAATAGCAAAAGCAATATAAGGACTGGTGCTCAAGAGTGCTTTCAGGGCAAAGATAATGACATTTTGCAAATTGCTTGAATGAAATATCGCAACCATTGCGAGAATAATTAGGATTACGCTCCAAGGAGATTTGAGGTAGTTTCCTAGTTTTTCAGTTAAATTAGGAGCGGTAGCAGAATAAACCATTCTTCATACCTTCTTGATATGTTCGGGATGCCGCTATAGTGATTTTAAATAAAATACTATAAGAAACCGTCATGATTGACATTAATCAAGCACGCCGCTCGATCATGAGAAAAAATTCACAAAAAACAATGATATCCTTGATGTATAATCAAAAATACCATCATTTTTTTCAACAAGATTAATTTGAAATAAGAAGATATCGTTACATTTTTATGTCACTTATGCTGAGACATTCAACGTAAAAATACGGATGATGGTTCGCATTTTCTTCTTTCTGCTCTTAAAAAGATTTTACTTGCAAATGTTTTGTTGATACAAAATTTACAGTATGAGAATCTTAATTTCTTTTTATTTTTCTTCACATCCATATAGGTTTATAAACTCGATTGATCCGTAAAGATAGCATAAGAACCGTATTACTCAAGATGGGATTGGGCGAGATGGATTGAAACCGATGTCACCCTTCCGTTCTATTCCTTCTGACAGCATTTATATAAAATACAACATGGGTAATATTTCGATAGAGAGTTTGTTTATCATTTTTTATAGAATGGCACAGTAATTTTCGCCAAAGAATTTATGTCAAGCTATAGTTAGTGTCTGTTAAAAACCCTAAATTCGTTGGTAAAATATTGAAAACATGTACTTTTCTAATGCGTTTGTTCTAACGAAGATTTCCAATATTTGGTACAATTTCTTAATATTTTACAAGATTTCTATTGAATCAACCAATTTTCGCTAAATTAAAGAAACGGCATCCACATATTTCGGTTAAGTCAACATATTGAAAAATATACTTTTATACATGGTAAACTCTTGAAATTTGAGAAAAAAAAGGGGTTTTTAAAAGACACTAGTTAAACCTTTTTTATAAACTTTTGACGTCAAACATATTTTTTCAGGAAAGCGATCAAACAAAAGCATTGATCTTTACTGGGTTATTTACTCGACTATTTTGGGCAGAAAAAGAAAATATTTTTATGATAAAATTGAAATCATGCAGAACAGAATTGGTTAAGTTTAGATGAAGTCTGTACCAAAAAATCGATTTAAATCACGCTTATTGGCGGGTGATTTGCAGATTGGTCTTTGGATTGCAATTCCGAGCATCGTTAGTGCAGAAGCCTTATCATTGCTTGATTATGACTGGCTTGCATTTGATGGCGAGCATACACCTGTCGAAGTTGCGGGAATATTGCCACTTTTGCAAGCTGCGGCAACTGGAAATAGTGAGTTAATTGTCAGGCCAGCTTGGAATGATTTGGTTCAAATAAAAAGAGTTTTGGATATTGGGGCAAAGACCGTTTTGTTACCATTTATTGAATCAGCCAAAGCGGCACAGGAAGCGGTTCAAGCAACGCAGTATCCCAATGAAGGTGTTCGCGGTGTGGCTGGTTTAACGCGCGCAAGTCGTTATGGTTTAGTGCCTGGATATCTTGAACAAGCGAATGATCAAATTTGCACACTTGTTCAAGTCGAAACTTCAAAAGCCCTTAATAACTTAGAGGCAATCGCTGGTGTGGACGGAGTAGACGGTGTCTTTATTGGTCCAGCGGATCTATCAGCATCACTAGGATATCTTGGTCAGTCGTCTGAATCGGCAGTACAAACTATTTTTAGGGATGCAGCAAAACGCATTGATGACGCTGGATCATCACCTGGAATTCTTGCAACAACGCCCGATGCCGCAAAGAGATATATTGATTGGGGATATAAGTTTGTCGCAATCAATATTGATTTAAACCTGTTGCTTAACAGTGCACAAAAAGATTTGGAGTGGATTCGCAAGAGCGTTACGTGAAGACAATAGATCATATATTGACGCTCGCACAACTTTTTGATCCTATATAGTGTCTGTAAAAAAACCTAAAAATCAGTATCAAAACACTGAAAAAGTTGACTCTTTTGTCATTTTTCTCTGGCGAAGATTGCGGGTATTTGGTACAATATCATCAATTACCACCAAGATTTGCTCCAAATCAGCCAATCTTCGCCAGAATCTCTCGAAAGAAAGGTCACACTATGCGCACATCCTTCGCCATACAACCCCTTCCTGGCAATACCGCCACCCATCAGCTCACCTTCGACCCTAACTCCCGCGATGATACCGAAGTTCTCTGCTATGCC
>JAPORV010000094.1 GCA_026710055.1 Aestuariivita sp. | reverse complement strand
CGACGCAAGGGAGGGTCACACGGTAACCGATCAATCAAATCCCGGGTGGTGGGCTTCTCCCGAATAGTCTTGACTATAAAGGATCGTGCCAAAGCATACCGGTCTTTTTTTTTGCCGTTCGTGCTGATGGCGTTCAGTACGAAAAAATGTTTCCAACGATTACCGATCAAAGGCAGCGACAAAACGCTGGTGCTTTTCGTTCAAACGGCAGAGTTCCGTGCTCAACGCAGGGCCTCATTCCCCTTAACATCGGTTCCAGAGATGTGATGTACATAAAGATAAAGACATGTCGTGATTTCCTCTCTGTGTTGTAGTTTCTTTTTTTCATAGATGAAGAAATGCGATTGTCCCTTCTGCTTTTCAACAAAATGCCAAAAAAAAGGGGGGGGGGGAGAATTCGCTTAAATGTAGAGTGTTACAAATGGCTCTAGTGTATCAACTGCATTGAATTGATGGAAATATTACTTTCATTTTGACGTACATTTTTCCTTTACAAAGCTGGGTGGCTGAAAAATCTACTCTCCTCCCAAATAATAAACCATCAATTCAATAATTTCTGGATACTAGGTTTATTTTATTTTTTTACTCACGTAGTTGACGGTTGAGCAGAGTGGTTGTATTTAGCCATTCATATCAATACTAGTAGGCAACACGATGGGCGACAGGCCGCAAGGTGTGGCAGGGGACTGTAACTCCCTCGCGGAGACGCACGCTTGGTTCGATTCCAAGGTCGCCCACCAGTCAAACAAATTATCATGTTTGTCGAATTAAGAAACCATCGTGATTAGTGATTCAATAACAGACAAAATGGATAAATCAGTTTCTAGAATTGATAACATGTGTCCACAACAATTCAAGATGCAATCAAAACAGGGGGCTTACATACATTACTTAACAAAGATAAAGTCGTGTTGGCCAAACAACAGTGATTTCCGCTAGCTCGGGTTGATAGTAACTAGTGTCATTCGAACTCTAAGTCTTTGAGAAAACTAGAAAAAATGTTCCAAAAATAACACTAAAGTCTCAATTTTGATGCAGAAATTTTAGGAAAAATAATTTTTTTTAAATTGTGTAACTATATGAAAATAAAAGAAAAAATATCTTGGCGGGAATTACTGGTGAAACAACCTCAATCAACGTGAAAGACGGTTAAATCGGGGACGATACCGGATTGATTATCCATATTACCATCCACCAGTGAGGAGAATTGTCCTGTGTCAAATAAAGTATATAAGCCCCTAAATTATCTAATAGATTGCCAAAAAACACTACTTTTCTATCAAGTTTCTCCAACGAAGATTTCTGATCTTTGGTATAATTTCTTAATATTTTGTAAAATTTCGATCAAATCAGGAAATCGTCGCCAAATTGAAGAGAAGGTGCCCACATATCCCAGTTGAGTCAACATGTTGAAAAATTTGCTTTTATGCAAAGCAGACTGTTGAAATTTTGAAAAAAGTGAGGTTGTTAACATTATCTAAACAAGAACTTACTGAACACCACTGCCATTAAACATTCTAAAGTCTTAACAGTTATGACTTCGTTGCGGCTGTTAAAGCTCGATCAAGATCACTTATGAGATCTAAGACATTTTCAATTCCTATCGACAAGCGAACGACATCTGGTGCAGCGCCCGCAGCAGTTTGCTGTTCAGGCGATAATTGTCGGTGAGTTGTTGACGCAGAGTGAATAACCAGTGAACGCGAATCACCTAAATTAGCCACATGACTAAATATCTCCAGAGAGTCAACAAATTTAATGCATGCTTCATACCCGCCTTTTATGGAAAACGTGAATAATGCACCGGCACCTTTTGGACAAATTTTGGCAACCCGATCAAAATAAGGTGAACTTTCTAAACCAGCATATGTCACCAAGTCCACACGGTCATCTGCATCAAGCCACTTAGCAATCTCCACGGCATTCTGAATATGTCGATCCATTCTTAAACTAAGTGTTTCAATCCCCAGCAAAGTATAATGCGCAGCTTGTGGATTCATGGTCATACCAAGATCACGTAATCCTATTGCTATTCCATGAAACGTAAACGCTAATGAACCAAATGTTTCATGAAACTTTAACCCATGATACGCAGGTTCCGGTTGTGATAATGATGGAAATTTATCACTTGATGACCAGTCAAACTTACCTGAATCGACGATACAGCCACCAGTAACTGTACCATTTCCCGTCAAATATTTTGTAGTTGAATGTACGACTAACGTCGCACCATGCTCAATAGGCCGGCATAAATAAGGTGTCGCTGATGTATTATCAACAATCAAAGGAATACCTGCCTCATCCGCTAATTTAGCAATTTCCGGTAAATCTGTGATATAACCACCAGGATTCGCAATCGATTCACAAAAAACGGCGCGCGTATCCGCGTCAATCGCAGCTCTAAGAGAGACAAGATCGTCAAAATCAACAAACTTTGCCGACCAACCAAACCTTTTAATTGTCTGGGAAAACTGCGTGACTGTTCCACCATACAAGCGTGTGGAAACTACAATGTTCTTGTTCGGTGCCATGAGAGGAAAAAGCGCCATGATTTGCGCTGCATGACCGGACGAGCAACATACAGCACCAACGCCACCTTCAAGCGTTGCAATACGCTCTTGTAACACCGCAACGGTTGGATTTGTTAATCGCGAATAAATAAAACCAACTTCTTGCAGGTTAAAAAGCGCGGCGGCGTGCTCCGAATCGCGAAATACGTAGGCAGTGGTTTGATAAATTGGCGTCTGTCTTGCACCAGTAGCCGAGTCCGGCCGAGAACCGGCGTGAATCTGTAGCGTATCAAAGCCATATGTAGGGCCATCAGTCATAAATGTAAATCTCCTTTACAGAAACATATCATTACCGCATAACATAAGACTGATTCTTATACAACTCATCACTCAGTATTGCAGATAGATTAAAGTCTAATAAACTGAACGCAGTCAATGAAATTATATTACACTGTTCTGACAACTTAATTCAATCAAAAGTTACCCGAAAAGTAACCTTCTGCTTTGTTTTCTATACGACATTTTATGTTAAACCTGCCTTAAATTGTCACTACCCTCCGCTCTAAAGAACTACGGAATTACAGCACATGAGTTAATTGCATCCAATGACAATGAACCAAACTGGACTTGAAGATGGTTATGGAAGAAGTTTTTGGGATGACCACCGAGCCCGCATCTTCGTAATGAAAATGCCCATGTTATACAGACTTGTCTCTACACAGTAAGGATTTCCAATGCCTTATAGGCACTAGCAATCACACACAAGAAATACTGTGAGACGTAAATGTCCCACAATGTTTAACAACAAGTTTCTACCTTATTCATTTAGGGCAAAAAGTGAATGGATTTTCGATAACGAGAGCGTTATCAATTATAACGTTTACGTTGCTGGATTAATTGTTCCCGAACAACCAATGATTAGCAAAGGATTTGTCCCGAATGTTAATCGTGGTAAAATAGCCGTAAGTTCGGAAACTTATAACGGGATTTTCACAAACTTGTTCTCTTGTTTGGTGCCCCCCGCTAAGATTGTTCAGATTAGTATCAGTTGGCAAATTCAAATCAAACGACAAATTTGCGTAGAACTTTTCATTATTTTCGTTTTCATCATCGTCGCTTGCAGTGACGGCTATTGTTTGCGAAGTTTGAGTTTCAGAGAAACGAAGGCTTCCCGACATTTGAGTAAAGTCGCTTGTTGTAGCGGTGCCTGTAATCATAGTCGCTTCGTTAAACTGACCCTTTGCCCAATAGGCATTTGGATCAAGGCTATAATCAATTTCCACGCCATTCGCTGCTTGGTTGTGATCCCCTTTAAAGGTAGCGGTAACTTCAAGTTGCTTGGTCTGACCTTCAAGGACTGTTATCATGCGGTTTTTGAAGCCTATCTCCACTGTTGGTCGTTCAGTGCAGTTTTGGGCGACTCCCATATTGGGTAAACCGAAAACGATTATTGCCGTTAAGGTTATCGGTATCAATTTTAGAAAAATTGACCTAATCACGTATGAAGGGGGAGGAGGTAAGATTTGATACATTGAAAATATTCTCCAGCAATTGATAAGGATATCACGGGATACGCGATACCGGGTTATTGTCATTTTACTTGAAGAAAGAAAATCCCAGACACTCGCTAAAGCGATGGGGAACTCTCTCTTGCCGAGACAGGCTGATTTTCTGATAACCCGGCTCAATGTACAGAGTTAAAATAAAATGACAAATTTTAATAAACCTAAAAAACGCGAGCGTGAAATTATTCCAAGATTAATTGGAATTACTCACCCCTTAAATTAACTGGATTTTTTATACTGTATAGTGGCCGAATTTTCCTACTACTTTGATACTAATATCGCATTGTAATGCACTCAATTCCGCTTGATAATTTATTGCACGGGCCAATCATCATTTTTTTGTAAAGAAAACTATGAAAATCCTTCTAACGAAGAGGTGAGTGGCCACCGCATTTCTTTGACTAAATCACAAAAATAAGCGCTAAAACTGAACTCACAAGCAAAGCTATACCCAACACTTCTCGAGATGTTATTACCTCTTGAAAAAACAAAACGGATGCCAGAATGCTAAACACCAACTCAATTTGTCCAAGAGCCTTGACATAAGCCGCATTTTGAATCGCAAATGCAACAAACCAACAAAAAGATCCGCATAAACTTGTCAAACCGACCCATAAGCCAACTGCCCGAGCCTGCCAAACAGCAATTATTTGTTTTGGATCTTTGCAAAATAACCAGAAAGACATTGCAATAACCTGCCAAAAAACCACTGCACAAAGTGTTATTCCTGCGCGCAGAATTAGAGGTTCATTCATTAATTGCAAAGTTGCGCCTCGGTAACAAACTGCCGAAACTGCGAAGAGAAATCCTGACCCAACCCCCAGTAAAACTGAACGGCTAGCAATGTATTTCCACCACTGGCCATCAACACTCGGCGTCTTTGACAAAAGTAGCACACCCCCAATACCTAAAAGAATTGCAACAAATCCCGTCAAACTAACGCCTTCGCCCAAAATGATAATGCCAGCCAAGACAGATAAAACAACTTCGGTTTTTTTGAAAGTGATCCCGACTGCAAAGTTACGTAATTTGAATAATAAAATAACCAAAACAGTGGCGAGAATTTGACTAAGACCACCAATGACTACGAACATGAAAAAAATTAACGTAAATACAGGAATCTCGCGGTCGGAAAGTAGAAAAAAAAACAAAAGCGCAATTGCAATAATAGGAAAAGAATAAATGAAACGCGCAAATGTTGTTCCGGCAGCTGACAAGGTCTTCATGCTCAAAAACTTCTGCAGCATAAAACGCACTGTCTGAAACAATGCAGCCATAAGCGTAAACGGAACCCAAAGACTCATAATCTCTTAGCGCACAAATTTTTTTAATTTTACAAAAAAAGGATACGGAATTTGATCTTTTGTCGAAAAAAAATAGCCAAGAATAATTACTCCATAGAATTTATAAATATTGTTTAGGTTTAAATCCCGTGCTTTGTTTTTGCGATAAAACGCTGGAAATTGATACCATGGTATTTGAGAGTGATTATGGTGAACAAAATACAAATTGTTATTAAAGAACAATAATGAAAATAAACCTTGATCTTCAACAATAACCGTTCGTTCGCGAACAAGTTCATGGGCCTGATGCTCCAGAAATGCCCTGATCTTCAATAAACCCAAACCAATATACACAGAAATAAGATAAGACCAAATTGAGACATCTGTGAAGTAGATCAGCCAAATCATCACCAAAATTACACCGATGACATACAGTGCCTAAGCCAACCATATTCCATAACAGGAAAATATCATCTCAACTGTTAACTACTCAATCTGATTAACCTTAAACATGTAAAGAAATTTCGAAAACAATTTTAATCCCGATAGTGCGCTGTCATTATTGGTTTACAAATACCCGCTCCAGCTCCATCAGGATAAATCAAAAAACGATGAGCTTGAGTAATTCTCTCTAGTGCTAACAACATATCTTCACTTGGCGGCGAAGATCTGCGTGTTTTTAAACTTACATGCAACAAAAAATGTTCTCCAGTCGCAACCAGATCTTCCTCTTGATAACAACGATGAAATAAATGAAGTTTCTTCCCCTCACCCAATAGCAATTGCGTATTTATCGTAATAGACTGTCCTGCTTTTACCTCACGTAAATGTCGAATATGTGATTCAGTTGTGAAGTAACTGAATCCTTCAGCGATATAGTCTTTATCACAACCAATGATTTCCATAAAACGATCAGTCGCTTTGCCAAAAACATCCAAATACCGGCTTTCTGTCATATGCCCGTTGTAATCTGTCCAAGTTAGGGGCACGACTTGATCCAAAGCCAAAATTGGTACACTTAAATCTGAAATTTGATCAAGACTCTTTATCAAACCGCGTTTTCGTTTTTCATCTGCATCATGAGAATTCAACCAGCGACCAACGCCCCAATCATTCGCCTTTAATTGCCGCATTATTCCAACCAAATTCCTGTCTCGGATTTGCTCTAATTCCAGAACAGAGTGATGCCCTGATTGTGCCTCTAATTGATTTGACAATAAGCTAACTAAATTCTTGTCTAGCTTCGGCGCATCCATTAATTTAGTCCACGGTAACGCCAGAGCTGGACCGAACTGTGAAAGAAAATGCCGTATTCCTGCTTCACCCCCTGCAATACGGTATGTTTCAAATATCCCCATTTGAGCCCACCGAAGACCAAATCCAAATTGAATAGCATCATCAACCTGTTGCGTCGTTGCAACCTTGTCCTTAACCAGCCATAGTGCTTCTCGCCAAACCGCTTCTAACAATCGATCTGCAAGATGAGCCTCGATTTCCTTGGTTAAATGAAGTGCATACATACGAACATCATCAATCACAGACATTGCATGTTGAATGATCTCCTGACTTGTAGCGTCATTCGTGACCAATTCCACTAACGGTAATAAGTAAACTGGATTAAAGGGATGCGTCACAACAATCCTTGATGGGTCATCTGCGCATTGCTGTAAATCAGATGGTTTGAATCCTGAGGTGGACGAGCCAATAACCTGATTACTTGTCGATTGTATTTCAGAAATTACTGCCTGTTTAACGTCAAGATGTTCAGGCACACTTTCTTGAATCCAGCTTACACCTGCTACAGCGTCTGAAATGTTACGATAAAATGAAATCTGGCCTTCCGTTGGCAAACGATAATCCGATATACTTGGCAATGATTGCCTCGCATTGATAAGCGATCGGTCAACTTTCTTTGGTGTGTCGGGGTCAGGGTCGCACATTTGAACATCCCAGCCATTCAATAAGAATCGCGCAGCCCAACCACATCCGATGACCCCGCCACCAATTAGACCAACAATCTTTTTCATGTGGTAGCCGCTCCTTTAGATCAATCGCCTGATATGATCATTAATAACAGGAGTTCAATTCATCGAAATAAATCATCAATTTTTGCGTCAGCTTAAACTCGCTTTGTTAAGCAAAGCTTCGTTCGAACCTCATCTGGACTAAGCACACGTGCACCCAGATTCTCAATGATGCTTTTCGCGCAATCTACTAACTGCCAGTTTTCAGCCAAATTACCTTTATCAAGCCAAAGGTTATCCTCTAGTCCCACCCTCACATTACCCCCTGCCAATACAGATGCAGCGACGTAAGCCATTTGATGTCTTCCAATTGAAAAAGCCGAAAAAACCCAATCTTCTGGAACGTTATTGACCATCGCCAAAAACGTATTCAAATCATCGGAAGCACCCCACGGTATACCCATACAAAGCTGCACCAGCACAGTTTTATGCAAAATACCTTGTTCAACTAAATGCCTTGCATACCACAAATGCCCCGAGTCAAAAACTTCAATTTCTGGCATAACACCTAAATCAGTAATCATTCTGCTCATATCAATGAGCATTCCTGGAGTATTGACCATCACATAATCTGATTCGGCAAAATTCATCGTTCCACAGTCTAGCGTACAAATTTCAGGTAAACATTCGGCAACATGACACAACCGCTCTTCAGCACTAATCATATCGGTTTTCTCAGACAATGGTAAAGGACGGGAAGATGGCCCAAGCACCAAATCGCCGCCCATACCGGCTGTAAGGTTTAATACAATATCAACATTGGCGGACCGAATACGGTCCGTAATCTCGCGATAATATGCCGGATTTCGGCTGGGAACACCTGTCTCTGGATCACGCACGTGACAATGCACGATTGATGCGCCAGCCTTAGCAGCAGCAATTGCGCTATCCGCAATTTGTTTTGGACTACGTGGCACTCTTGAACTACGATCTTGCGTACTACCAGCACCAGTTACCGCGCAGGTGATAAATACCTCCCGGTTCATCTCTAAAGGCACATCTCTAACTCCAAACTTGCCCACCTCACTTGAGGTAACAGTAGAACTGTTAACGTTACCAATCAAAAAAAACCGTAACAAAGCCTAGAACATTAACCACATTCATCTCCTTCAGAATGGCATTGGATGCGCTCTATGAGCATGATCAATTTCATTTAATACCTCGTCAGTGAGGTTAACATCAACTGAAGACAAAATACGATCAAGTTGCTGGAGTGATGTCGCTCCGAAAATTACCGAACACATAAAAGGTCGCATTCGACAAAATGCAAGCGCAAGATGTACAGGGTCTATTCCATACCGTGTCCCAATATCTAAATAGGCCTGAACAGCTTCAAAGGCTCTTGCTGTACTTCGACCACCAAGACCTCGACCAAATGACATTCTTGATCCTTCCGGCACCTCGTCATTCTGATACTTACCCGTCAACAAACCTGCACCCAATGGCGAGTAAGCCAAGAGCCCTACATCTTCGTTAACACTAAGTTCGCATAAATCTGTATCGTAGAGACGACAGAGTAAAGAATACTCATTTTGAATTGATACAACACGTGGTCCTTTTCCTTGCCCGGATAGCATTAACCATTGCGAAGTGCCCCATGCACTCTCATTAGAAAGTCCAAAATGTCTAATGGTACCACGCTTTATCTCCAATTTTAGCGCCTCAAGACACTTACACATATTTTCAAAGATTTCATCCGTTATTTGATAAGACGGGTCATAAGTCCAGTTCTGTCGAAACATATAACTGCCACGATTAGGCCAATGAAACTGATATAAATCAATGTAATCGGTCTTAAGTCTCTTTAGCGAACCTTCAATAGCGATAGGAATTGACTCAGCAGTTATCGGTGCACCGCCACGCGCTGCCTTTAATCCGGCTCCAGAATGTTTAGTTGCCAAAATATAATCCAAACGACGTCCAGTGCGGGTATTCCATTCACCGATAATCTCTTCTGTTCTTCCCAGAAATTCACCAATATTTGCACTAGCCGGATACATTTCAGCTGTATCAATAATGTTCACACCACGGTCAAGCGCGAAGTCAATCTGCGCATGCCCTTCTTGTTTCGAGTTTCTGGCGCCCCATGTCATTGAGCCAAGGCACAACTCTGAGACCATAAGGTCGGTACGGCCAAGCAGATTCATTTTCATTCTTCAAAATATCCTTTATATACATACCCGATGAAAAAGGGAAAATGCAAAGAAACCTCTACTTTGTGTGGTTTTCTTTTTTTGACCCTGTCGTTTGGCCTGCAAGAGGGTGAATCGGGACTCGGTGGTTAGAGGGCTCGGTGCCCTTAAAGAAAGAGAGGCGTTTACGGTAGTCAACAACCTAACGACGGGGGTAGCAATGCACCCAGCCCGATTAACGTCATGAAACAAACTTCTTAAATTTATCTCATCAGCATTATGACTAATAATCAAGAACTGGAAAAACGGCTTGCCGTACTGGAGCAACACTGGAGTAGCGCATAAATACCACTCAATCGAAACTTCAAACATGGCACACCATCTTTGTCATCAGTTACATTCCATAACCATCAAGACTATCATTGTCCGTTTTCTCAAGCGATGATTCGGACGATGCGTTGAAATCAGGAGCGTTAATTGTCTCTTTAAAAGTTACGATGATCTCAAATGGATTATCAGAGCACGGTGCATCTTCACGAATTATTTCACATATTTGCAAATGTAACGCTTAGATAACGCTTTTTCAAGATTGTGATAGGGAAACAACCGCAAAGTGCCCAATTGTGCATCATCATAGTTAGCCCACGCCGTTTTAAAACAAAGATTTAATAATGACGGACCTGATTGAGTATATCAAGATTCTTGATGGCCTGCTGTTTTAGTATCATGCATGATTAATTGAATGATATTATTGTAATAACACAACATTAGATTAGTAAGAGGCTTCTGCGAGTCTTGATAAAACAGTCTATGAAAAATATACGCTTTCTCCTAGTATACCAACATCATTGAATTGATGTTAGAAGCTGGAAAATTGTTGTCTTATTTGTGGTGAATAATATAGTGTCTGTAAAAAAACCCTAAATTCGATATTAAAACGCTGAAAAAGTTGACTCTTTTGTCATTTTTCTCTGGCGAAGATTGCAGGTATTTGATACAATATCATCAATATTAACCAAGATTTGCTCCAAATCAGCAAATCTTCGCCAGAATCTCTCGAAAGAAA
>JAPORV010000422.1 GCA_026710055.1 Aestuariivita sp. | reverse complement strand
TCGTTTTGAGCACAACGACGGTCACGGCAAAAAACACTTGGCAGATGTGTTGATCACCTTTGCCCTTCTCAGCTTCTTGATTGATCAAGTTCAATTCCATTGCTGTGCGCTGTTTCAACGTGCACGAGAGCATCAGAAGCGCAATCTTTATTGATGGGAGGCGATGCGCAGCCTCTTCCGACAGTATCGGGTCGACAATGGGCGGGATGATGCTCATGCCTGATCAGAGAACGTGATGAAACCTGAGTTAACGTCACAGCTTTCAGGTGGTCCCTGACGCCCACCCTGTGCTCACACTCGCCTTTCCATCCTTCAGTGTTATTTTTTTCATCGGGTTTTTCAATCCGAGGGTTGTCATGCCTGTTGGGTAGGTGGATATTTTGTTGACGCAAAAACCACCCGCACGGCATCATGAAAAAAAGTTAGCGGGAATGACTGCGTCTCAAGTATGAAGACTTGACGGCGGACGACGTTTAGGCAAGACATGATGGATTGACCTGCTCCTGCCCATTGTTCATGCTTAGGCACATCACCCGTTCCTTTTCAGGGCGGAGAAATGAAAGGACAAGTGATGTTAGAATATAAAGCCTATGTGGGTCTTGATGTCCATAAGGACACCATCGCGGTAGCCGCCGCATAGCTCGGACGCTCCGACCCGGAGTGGCGCGGCACCATCGCCAACCGCCGGTCGGCCCTGTGACGGGTGATCGATCGGCTGGCGCTGAATGATGAACCATTGAGCTTCTGTGGCGAAGCAGGTCCCTGCGGCTACGGCGTCTATCGGGAGCTCACCGAACTGGGGCATCATGGCGATGTCGTCGCTCCAGGTCTGGTGCCGAAAGGGGCGACGGATCGCCGGGATGCCTTGAAACTTGGCCCGGCTACATCGGGCCGGTGAGTTAACACCGGTGTGGGTACCAGATCCGGAACAGGAGGCGATGCGGAACCTGACCCGCAGATATCAGAGTGATCCACCGTCGTTCAAAGCTGTCGATTTCAGGTCCATCATCATGGTGCGTGCGGAGGTACACTATGACATATTAGCCACATAAATCAACCAGTCAATCCATATCAGGGACGGTGATCGAATGAGGGAAGACACCCTTTCCTATGACGTGATTTAACCTCTTGCAGTCAGTCGATTGAATATCTGTATACGTCGCTCACCAAGGTGACAAACTTGATCAGGAAAGGCTGAAGTTTGAAATCAAGCACCTCGTGAGTTTGAAAAAAAGCACCAAAGGCGCGATCAGCAATCTATCCAGCGTTAACCGATATGTGTTTGATGGGGGTGAGCGTCACTTGAACCTCCGCTCATTTTCCAAGGCATAAAAGATGGCGGCATACGAACGGCAAATACCAAAAAATCCAGAGATGTCTTCGACGACAAGGATAGGGAAAGCTGGTAGGCTCATGGTCAATAAAAACCTGCAAATGCTCTGCATCAAATACAATAAGAAAAAGGGCGGACAATGAGCAAGAAGACAAAGCCGCGTGAACCTCTACAGATTCAGGAATGGGCGAAACTGATCCTGAAACCGAGCAACCATCAGCCGAGCGAGGCGACGATGGAGAAGGAATTCGACAAGCCGGGGCTATCGATGGACGAAATCCGGGCGGTATTTTTCCGGCCTTTCACGAGCCGGCGCGAAAATTTCGTGTAACGCAAATTGTTACCTTCCGATATAATCCCCAATCATTTTAAAAAAATCAAAAACTTTTAATTATTTCTTTAATAGCTTACTGACGGCAAAAAATTATTCCAACTCAAAAATTATCCAAATCCCATTGCCCTCATCCGATTCCGTCAGCGCACTTTCCCACGACACAAACTCCTGTTCAGAAAATGGATCAAACCCATCATGAAATTTGGCGCTGACTCCTTTTGCCACCATTTACACCGCTTGATCATAATTCGTCATCGTGATTATCAAATCGTATGTGTCGATTGCTTTGACTGCCAAAAACCGCATGAGGATCGCATCCTGTGATTTAGCGTGTTCGGCTAAGTGTTGAACAATACTATACCACTTCAGCCTATGCTTCAACTGGTATCTCCAAGAGATCAACTATTTTGCTAACCAGCATTTCAAAGCAAGACCTGCTCTATTCAGTTGATTCAAATCCATGCCATTCAACTCTAAAAGATGTTTAACCAATCCTGCATGAATGCTGTGTTAGCGATAATAATCATAGAACTCAATTGCAAATCCTGCCATTGCGGGCACCCCCAATTCGACCGAAGTGCTGATCCCGCAAGCAGCAGTATTCTCATTTAGATATTTTGCTCTTAACGAACCATCGTTTGAGAGGGCTTAGAGCTTCCGGTTCCTACAGAGACTTAAACAACACTCTTGCGATATCTCGGAGTTGGTCGGGCGCATGTTTGGTCAAACAAACGATTAGTAATGAACAGAATTTAACTATCTTTGAATAATTTTATTAAAGATAGACTTCAGGGGCTTGACAGCATAAATTATTGGTCTATTCTTCAGACCACTAGACCAATAATTTATGCTGCAGTTAAAAAGAATACCCGATGGATGTGAATTCCCTACCAATAGAAAATCAGATTGGCCTAGAAAAACTTCCTCGGCAGTCTATGAAAGACATAGTCGCTGAAAAACTATCGCTTTTAATCGCGTCAGGCCTGCTGGAAATTGGCGACGCCCTCCCGGCAGAACGCGATCTGGCGACGGCACTCGGGGTCAGCCGAGAGACTATTCGAGGGGCAATCTTAATTCTGTCAACAAAAGGAATATTGTCTGTAACCCAAGGCGCCCGAAGCACTGTCGCTTCAAATGAAATTGATGCTCCAGGGCTTCTTAGAGCAACGGGGTCTAATAATATGAGACGATACTCTTTAGACGATGTGCACCAAACACGTTTGAAAATTGAAGCCGAGGTTTCGCGCCTAAGCGTTATCAACCCGAAAAAAAGCGACCTAGTTCGTCTCGGAAACTTGATAGTAGCGCAAGAAAAAGCAACAGAAGACCCAATCCGCTTTTTGATTCTAGATCGAGAGTTTCATACAATCATCTATCGCGCTTGCGGCAATGAAGTTCTCGCCGATATCGCAACAACGCTTTATTCCTACCAACTCGACCATCGCCGTAGAGTTGTGACGAAGCCTGGCACTATTGCAAGGAGTATCAGTGACCATTACGCGATACTCACTGCTCTGGAAGCGAAAAACGCCGAAAAGCTTTCCGCCGCATTTGAAGTTCACGAATGGCGCATTTACGAAACTACTCGTCAACTAAAAGATTAATGCACTAAAACCATCAGAGAGGAGAAACTCAATGATTATAAGAAGATATCTGAACTATATTGCCATGGCAGTGCTGACCGCAGCCATATTTGGAGCAACTGCTCCAACCTCTGCAGAGGAAAAGGGGGAGCTCGTATACATGACGCCAGGTCTGGATGTAGCTTTCTGGCGCTACTTATCCGAAGGTGTGAAATCGGTCGCAGTTAAGAACGGCTACGGATTTACCGCCCTTGACTCTACGAACGATCCTCAGACCCAACTTCAAAACGCTCAAGATTCCATCGCACGTGGTGTCGTCGGCATCATCCTGTCACCGACTGACTCATCGACCGCACCTACAGTTTTGGCACTCGCCAAGAACGCTGATATCCCCGTCGTTATAGCAGACATCGGGACGGATAGCGGCGAGTTTGTATCAGTTATTGGTTCAAATAATTACGAAGGGGCTTATGGTGTAGGCAATGCTTTGTCAGTTGCAATGACTGAAGCCGGGAAAGCCGATGAGACCGTAGGTATCGTGAGCATTAGTCAAGCACGTTTGAATGGTCAGGCACGCACCAAAGGCTTTAAAGACGCCATGATGGAAGGCGGTGTAACTGGTGATGCAGGGCTGCAGCAGATGCAGGCTTACACCGCCGAGGAGACATTCAGGTTCACACAGGATATGATCACCGCTAACCCAAACATGGGCGGTATGTTCGTGCAAACTGATGGCCCAACCCTTGGCGCATTGCGCGCCATTAAAGCCGCTCGGCGGGAAGGCGATATCATGGTCGCTGCATTTGACGGGATTCCGGAATTCGTGCCACTCTTACAATCGGGTGAGTTGATTGCTTCTGGAATGCAGCAACCGTACCTAATGGGCGTACGCTCTGCTGATGCAATGGTCGAGCATCTGAACGGCAATAAACCAGATAAAGAAATTACTGTTCCTATATTAATCGTCACTTCTCGCAATATCGAAGAATTGCTACCGACGATCAAGGAAACAGTCTTCGCAAACGAGATCGAATAAGCAGAAAAAAACCGCCGGAGCGCGTACTACGTGCTTCGGCGAATTTGGAACAATTTTTATAACGGCAATGCAGCCTCATACCCTGGAACATATTCGAATCGCACCTGTTTTGACCGCTCAGCACGTGACAAAGCGCTTTGGTAGCACTCAGGCTTTAACAGATACTTCACTGGAAATGCGATCCGGTGAAGTTCTTGGGTTACTTGGCGCAAATGGAGCAGGCAAATCAACCCTATCGCGGATCGTATCAGGTCACCTCCGGCCGACAAGCGGCACTTTAACATTCGATGGCTGCGTATTAGAACTGGGATCCACCCGTGATGCTTTACGGGTAGGCATTGCGCTTGTCGCGCAAGAAACTTTTCTCGCTCCCGACATGTCTGTTCTAGAGAATATCTTTCTGCCCGACCTCGCTACGTCGGGGCACCTATCATATCGGGACATGCGCCGCAAAGCCACTGAAATTTTGGAGGCCCTAGGTCACAATCACATATTACCGCTCAAGGCTGAAGTAAGAACACTATCAGCCGCACAGCGCCAACTTGTTGAAATCGCCAAGGCGTTAGCATTGGATGCGCGCCTCGTTATCTTTGACGAACCTACAGCCTCACTTTCCACTGCAGAAGTTGATCGGTTGTTTGATATCATGACGCGTCTGCGCGAAGACGGGCGCGCACTTGGGTTTGTTTCTCACCGGCTGGAAGAAGTATTCGCGATCACCGACCGCGTGACCATCATGCGCGAAGGGAGAATAGTCCTTGAAAACGCTGTAACAGGTTCGCTCAGTCAGAATGATATTATTCGGTATATGGTTGGCCGAGATATTGGTACAATTTACTCTAAGCGAGAAGTAAAAACAGATGGGACTAGAGAGGTAGTTTTCGAGGTTCGTGGACTGCGCTCAATGCCATGGGTTAAAGACATTAGTTTTTCCGTACGACGTGGTGAAATCCTAGGTCTCGGAGGATTAGTCGGAGCAGGTAGATCCGAAGCGGTGGAGGCCGTTTGGGGTTTGAGACCCAAGCAGGCAGGTGAAATTCTTATAAATGGCAAACTGGCAAAAATCAAAAAGCCTGTTGATGCAGTCCGGGCGGGCTTAGGGTTTGTTGCTGAAGACCGACGCGCGCAGAATATTGTCCCGGATTTCAATGTTCACGAAAATCTGATGATCGCTCAGATGGGGAAAACCCGTAGTTTCGGACGCGGTTATAGTAATAAAGAGATGCGTGTTCGAGAACTTTTTAAGGATTTAGACCTACCAATGGACCGAATGGATCAAAGTCTACTCAATTTTTCAGGCGGTATGCAGCAAAAAGTAATCATAGCACGTTGGCTGCTAATTGAGCCAGATATTCTGATCTTGGATGAGCCAACCAAAGGTGTCGACATTGGAACCCGATCATCGGTCTATCGACTACTTCAAGCCGCAGCGGATGAAGGGCTTGGCGTTATCGTAATCTCGTCAGATTTTGAAGAGCTAATTGGCCTCGCGGAGCGCATTGTCGTTGTCTCCGACGGATCAAGCATTGCAGATTTACCTGCCGAAGGCCTGTCGGAAGACAAACTAACGCTCATTGCTGCCCCGCGAACATCTACTGCTCGCAATCAGGCGCTTCTTTCGTCGCTGGTCAACACTTATGGTGGGGAAGCATTTTGGTGCCTTCTTGATAAAGAGCAAGCAATCTGCCTGGCACGTGCGGGTGCCGATCTTACAGGCATGGATTCAGGGCAGGCGTTGAAAAAAGATGAGACCTTCATTCCAAACGCCATTAGATGTTGTGACGATACTTTTGTTGGAGGAGACGGTCTTCAAACCCTACTAACTCAAATGACGGATACACGTGGTCATGATCTAGGCTGGATCGGTTTGACACTTCCAGAGGGAGGAGAGCTACCAGAACCTTCTTTAATACGCGCACAGATTATGCACTTGAATAACGAAAATATGGCGGAAATATCGTGACCGATACTAAAAGCACCAACAAAGCAAAGATAAAATTAAGGCAATTTAACGTCCAGGCAATTCTGCAACGGCTCGAAGTCCGCATGCTGGGTTTAGTGCTTCTTCTTGCGATTATCCTATCTTTGTCATCAGAACACTTTCTGACTGAACGAAATATCTTCAACATTCTGGATCAATCTGTCGTGATTGGGATCGTTGCCGTCGGAATGACATTTGTCATCCTAACGGGAGGCATTGATCTTTCGGTGGGCGCGGTCTTTGGATTAACAGGTATTTTCCTAGCGCTGTTTCTACAAAACATGCCCATTCCTGTGGCCATTGGATTAGCGATGTTGGTAGGTGCTGGAATCGGTTTGTTTTCTGGTGTTTTGGTGGCCGTTTTTGGTCTTGCCCCATTTGTGGTTACGCTCGGGGTCATGGCAATCGCGCGTAGTCTTTCGTTTATCTTCTCAGGTCAACGAAGCATCTCAGGACTACCACCGAATCTCGACTCAATTGTGTATAGCACCTTTCTCGGAATACCGACGAACGTGCTGTTCCTGATCGGAGTTTATCTGATCGCTTGGGGGTATCTGACCTACACCAAAGGTGGGAGAACAATTTACGCAATCGGCTCCAATTTCGAAGCGGCACGTGCCTCTGGGTTACCCACATTGTTCTATTCGATCCTACCTTACGTGATCTCTGGTGCGTTAGCTGCTGTCGCCGTGACCTTTAGCCTTGCACAGGTCATGTCAGCGGACCCATTGGCGGGTAATGGCCTAGAACTTGACGCGATTGCGGCAGTCGTGATCGGAGGAGCAAGCCTGTACGGAGGCCGCGGATCAATTATCGGCACATTATTAGGAGTGCTGATCATGGTTATGATCCGAAATGGTCTAAATTTGATGGGTGTCTCTCCATTTTGGCAGGGCACCGCTATTGGTTCAATCATAATTATCGCCTTGCTTGCAGAACGAGTGATCAACTGGCGCTCACGCCGAAATTAAAGAGGCCAAAATGACCAAACTATCACGTGAAATCGCGCTTTATGGCACAGAAGAAGTTGTCACACCTCCTCAAGTATTGACTGCTGGTGATCTGACGGTGGAACTTGAAGCCGGTAATCTGCGCTATATTCGCTGGCAAGGTGAAGAAGTTTTGAGAGCGATATCTTTCATCGTACGAGATAAGGATTGGGGTACGTACAGCCCCGAAATCACTGAGATGGCCATTGACATACGCGATGACTCCTTTGAGGTAACTTTGAAAGCAATTGCTAAAGACTCAGAGCAGAGTTTTTCTTATGACGCGCGTGTTGAGGGCAGCAGTACAGGCAAATTGACCTTCCATAGCACTGGACGCACTGAAGGTAATTTCTTTACAAATCGGACCGGATTTGTGATATTACATCCGATCAACGGCTTAATAGGCGCTCCTGTAACCATTGAACATACCAATGGCAATATCAAAGAAAGTACTTTTCCCGCAATCATTGACCCCGTACAACCGATGATGGACCTCAGAGCCCTCACGCATCATACCCCAAGCGGTATCCTTGTTCGAACTTTGATGGAGGGTGACATCTACGAAATGGAGGACCAGCGCAATTGGACCGATTCCTCCTATAAAACCTACGTTCGTCCATTGTCTCTCCCTTGGCCCTACAAAATAGAGGCGGGCGATAAGATTGATCAAAAAATCACTGTCGAAATAAGCGGATCAGCCAATAAAAGTGCAAATTACGGTACAGTCCCGCTTTCGGTAGGAGATGCGCTCGGTTCTGTTCCTCCGATAGGCCTTGGCTTGCGGCCAGAAGATACCGCCACCACGATGACTGCTGCGGACACGTTACGCGCTCTTAATCCCAGTTACCTTATTCTACATCACGATCCAAGATCAGGCCACGATCAAGCTACACTTTCGGCAATGCTAAAAGCTTCTCAAGCTATCAACACGGAAAGCTGGCTGGAACTCGTTGTTGTCAGCACAGATAATACGCAGGCGGAAGAGGAGATCCTTGCGATCGGAAAAATGGCAGCCGTTCTTGGATCACCTTTTGAAACGGTACTCGTTTCGCCAGCTTCTGATATGAAGTGCACACTCCCCGGATCAGTTTGGCCGGAAACACCCGATGCAGCAGACCTCTACAGGATCGCTCGGAAAACCTTTCCAAAGGCAAAAATTGGCGGCGGGATGTTTTCCTACTTTACCGAGTTGAACCGAAAACGTCCACCTACGGACATGCTTGATCTGGTCAGCTTCACGACCTCGCCTGTAGTACATGCTGGCGATGATCGGTCAGTAATGGAAACACACGAAGCTCATTTTTCCATCATCAATTCTGTGACTGAGATATCTTCGGGAGTGCCATGGGTATTAGGTCCTTCGGCAATCGGTATGCGTGACAACCCATATGGTTCTTCAACAAAGTATAACTCTGAAAACATTCGACAAGCAATGAATTGGAACGATCCGCGTCAACGTGGTTTGATGGGGGCGGCTTGGACCTTGGGCTATATAGCAGATTTTGCAATCGGCGGTGCAGCTGCAGTATCGATAGGAGGCTGTACTGGGCCATTTGGCGTCGTTTTCTCACCAGCAGCATATCCACAACCTTGGTTTGACGATTATGGCGGCCTTTACCCAGTGTTTCATGTACTACGGGGCTTTGCGCAACTGAAAAACTGTACAATGCTTACCCTAGAAGTACCTCCTCCCGCAATCATTTCAGGGATCGCCGCACGCTCCGCTGATGGATCAACAACATATTGGATCACAAATACTAAACCAGAACCTGTTACAGTCGAGATCACAGAACCAGGATTAGTAAAAGTTGCAATTCTTTGTGCTGCAAATTTCATTGAGGCTACAAAGTCCGTTGACTTCATGGATCGATTAGTTCCGCATTCCAGCATGATAAAGCTAGACTCTTTTGCAATTGCACGCATCGAAATGAAAGTTTGAACATGCATCTATTAGTTATTGGCGCGGCTGGAATGATTGGTCGCAAACTCATCGAAAAAATATCTTTAAACCAACACATTGGCGAAGTTAAATTAGATCAATTAACGCTTGCCGATGTCGTCGCTCCGAAACATGCTGCCGATTTTGCAGGTGAATGTCAAACATTGCAGGTGGATCTCACCGAGGAGAGAACAAAGGAATGTCTGATTGCGAATCGCCCTGATATTATTATCCATCTAGCCGCAATTGTTTCAGGCGAAGCTGAAATTGATTTCGAGAAAGGGTATCGTGTAAATTTCGACGGTACGCGCATGCTCTTCGATTCAATTCGACAAATCGCAGATTATACACCACGCGTGGTTTTCGCCTCGTCTTTGGCTGTGTTTGGTGCTCCTTTTCCAAATAAAATTCCAGATGATTTCCACCTCACCCCCTCAACAAGCTACGGCACTCAAAAGGCGATTAGTGAATTACTTTTAGATGACTACACACGTCGCGGTTTTTTTGATGGGATCGGGATCCGGTTACCCACGATTTGTATACGCCCCGGCAAACCAAACAAAGCGGCTTCGGGCTTTTATTCAAGCATACTGCGCGAGCCACTGAATGGAAAAGAAGCCTTACTACCAGTATCTGAGGACCTTCGCCACTGGTTTTCATCACCACGCTCCGCGGTCGCATTTCTTGAACATGCCGCAACGATGGACACTGCTGTCTTGGGTAATCGACGTAATCTGACAATGCCTGGTGTTTCAGTAACAGTTAGAGAACAAATCGAATCTCTAAGACGCGTTGCGGGAGAAGAGGCAGTTGCTTTGATTCGTCGAGAGCCAGACCTAGCTATTTCTAAAATTGTTTCAAGCTGGCCACAAGACTTTGAGGTAACTCGGGCGAAAGCGGCCGGTTTTACTGCAGAGTCATCTATTGATGACATTATCGCTGTATATATCGAAGAAGAACTAGATGATGAACTGCCCATCAATTCTTGAACAGTTAGTTTACATCGAAACACTGATGCGCGCGATTTGTCGACGGCACCGAAGACGTAAAACGTCCGATCGTACTAGTATCCGGAAATTATTGAATTGATGGTTTATAATTTGTGAAGAGAGTAGATTTTTCAACCATCCAGCTTTGTGAAGAGAAAATGTACGTCAAAAATGAAAGGGATGTTTCCATCAATTCAATACAGTTGGTACACTAGACTAGTATACCAACATTATTGAATTGATGCTAGAAACCGGTAAATTGTTGTCTTATTTGTAGTGAATGATATAGAGTCGTCTCACTGATAACAATACTACATCCCGATTGGTTTGAGCAGGGCCGTTTCTGAGGTCGGAACATCAACGACGGATGAGGTGATAACATATGAGGCATAATGATGAACCCGAATGGACGAAAGTTTTATCATGTTACGCTGGATACTGAGGAGCGATCGTCTCTCCAGGATTTGGTGGAGGGTGGCACAGGCTCCAAGGAGCGACGCAAGCGGGCGCACATCCTGTT
>JAPORV010000040.1 GCA_026710055.1 Aestuariivita sp. | reverse complement strand
GGCCCTGCTCAAACCAATCGGGATGTGGTATTGTTCTCAATGAGACGACTCACTATTATTCACTACAAACACGATAAAAATTTTCCATCTTCTAACATCAATTCAATGATGTGGTATACTAGTGAGCGATGAATTATTTTTTCTACATCGAAATGGCTCTGTTAAAATCATAAATTGTCAAATAAATTGCTTTTCTGTTTCTCTGCTGAAGATTTCCGATATTTGGAACAATTCCTCAATATTTTGCAAGATTTTCATCGAATCAGCAAATCTTCATCAAATTTAAGAAAAAGCATCCACATATTTCAGTTGAGGCAACATGTTGAAAAATCTGCTTTTATGCATGGCAAACTCTTGAAATTTATTAAAAATAAGGTTTGTTAACAAACACGTAAATAATACGTCGTCTTTATAAATCGTTAAGTTGAAATACTGTGACTGATCAAAACCCAATTGCAAAAAAAAGCAGAACCGTTTGGAACACACTTGATAATTTTAATTTGACGGGAAAGCAGATATTGACGCGCGTTGACCTGAACGTTCCATTCAAGAATAATGAAGTTAGTGATACCACGCGAATCAAACGGATCATTCCAACAGTAAATGAAATTCAACGAGCCGGCGGACAGGCAATTTTGCTCAGTCATTTTGGTCGCCCAAATGGTAAATTTGTAAGCGAATTATCACTTCGGTCACTGGTACCATCTCTTGAAACTCTTTTAAGTCAACAAATTGTCTATGTCGCTGATTGTAGGGGGCCAGCAGTCAAAGCTGCGCTCAAATCAATAAAAAATGACGCAATTCTGTTACTTGAAAATGTTAGATTTTATAAGGGAGAGGAATCAAATTCTTCTACATTCGCTTCCGAAATAGCCGAAATAGCTGACATTTTTTGTAATGATGCATTCTCTTGTTCGCACCGTGCTCATGCGTCAACAACAGCTATCGTTGAACTACTGCCCTCTTGCATCGGGCGCTTAATGGAAGAAGAACTATGTGCATTGAATGCCTCACTAACTTCCCCTAAACGACCTCTCATTGCCATTGTCGGCGGTGCTAAAGTATCGACCAAAATCAATTTATTACTTAATCTGATTAACTTGTGCGATTATCTGGTAATTGGTGGAGGTATGGCTAACACTTTCTTGGCCGCTCAAGGCATTTCAGTTGGACAGTCAATTATCCAAAATAACTTGCTCAAAACTGCCAGTCTTATTCTTGAAAAAGCAGAGGGAACTGGGTGCCAAATCATTTTGCCTTCAGATATTAGTGTAGCAACTGAGCTTTCAGAACACGCCAAAACAACAATATTCTCTGCACAAAATTGTCCCGATTCAGGCATGATACTTGATCTTGGTCCCAATACCATCTCACAAATAACAACAACCTTACAAGTCGCTCAAACTCTAATATGGAACGGGCCATTGGGTGCTTTCGAAGTTAATCAGTTTGCCACCGCCACAACGGCTATTGCACATGAAATTGCCAAATTGACACGCGCCAATAAACTTCTCTCTATCGCTGGCGGCGGTGACACCATTGCCGCACTTAGAGCCGCGAATGTTATCAATCGTTTTAGTTATATTTCAACTGCTGGAGGAGCGTTTTTGGAATGGATGGAAGGGAAACCGCTTCCAGGACTTCACGCACTCAAGAAACATTCTCAAAGTCAAAATAAAGATATAAATTAATCAGCATCCTTAAAGAAAAAATACCAAATACCTGAACAATACTGAAGTTGAAAAATGCCTGATGCGTTGACCTTTTTCCTTTTTTGACTTTCAATAACCAAAAGCACGGGCTCAAAAAGATCAGCTGAACAGCACCGAATTTGGCTTTATTGCTGATTATGCTGAGGTCAGGTTTGTATTAATTGTCAAACAAATAAATTGTCTTAATTATATTCTGGTAAAGGAATGGCAATTTCGCTTTTGCCAATTAGCCCCAGAATTGATCTTGCTTGCTCATCTAATAAGTCTAAGTCAAGATAGTTGTCAGATAAGCGTTCTTTTAGGTTTTCCATTTCGCTCACTTTGATATTCAACTCTTCAAGAGTGGAGTGCTGCTTTTCTAATTTCGCCTCAATCTCCAGTCGACGCAAAATGCCGTTATCGCCATACACAGCGCTGAAAACAAAATATGGCATCGGCAATATAGCGAATACAAAAATTAATAATAAAATGACGCTCTTGTCCTTTGACGTTGTCATTTATTCACCCGTACAACTTTCTAAATTCAACTTTAACAAAGCATTAATACAAGAAATCAAGACATAGTCAACATTTTGGCGAATGACCCCACCTCAATTCCTTTACTGTTGTTGAAATGACCAAGCAATGATTATTTCAATCTAAAATTAAATAGGTGATGGTTTTATGGTGGTTATTTGACCGACTGTTTCTTGATGAATGCATCAAAATTCAATTCTAAACTCAATTTCAAATAAATTAGAACGGTTTTTTTATAAAAAATTATTTTCTTAAAGCTTTTGCACTAGAAGAACGACTTTTGTGTTATTTTTGGAACATTTTTTCTATTTTATAGAGACTTAGTGCTCAAATGACTCTTGTTACTGTTTACCAGAATTAGCGGGAACAACTGATTTTATTCGCTTCTCTCTTGAGAAAATAACGCATTTCATATAATATGACCTGACTAATAAAACTTAGGGGATTATATACATGATTAACCTTCATACTATATGTATTGGCTCTAACTGATAATTAACCGTATATATGGTATTTTGGTTAATCAAATATATAAGCCCCAAAACTTATCACCTCATGCATAAAATTCATTTTTATGTTGGACAACGGTAAAATTTCAAACTACTTACAAATATCTAAGTATTTCAACGACATAGTTCATCATAAGAAAATTTGCGTCGAATAGTATTTGAAAATTAAGTATCATCGTTGTATCGTATTATTTTTCTTGTTTATAAAGGCTTATTTTCAGTATGGCTGCACGCAAAACAGTAAAAAAACCAAATGTTTCTTCAGAAGAGCTCCAGCAAATCTATCATGACATGCTGATGATTCGCAGATTTGAAGAAAAAGCGGGGCAACTCTATGGAATGGGGCTAATTGGCGGATTTTGTCACCTGTATATCGGACAAGAAGCCGTTGTCGTTGGGCTAGAAGCCGCATGTCAAGATGGCGACAAAAGAGTAACTTCTTACAGAGATCATGGACATATGCTTGCCTGCGGTATGAATCCAAAAGGTGTAATGGCCGAACTAACAGGACGTGAAGGTGGCTACTCAAAAGGTAAAGGCGGCTCCATGCACATGTTTTCCAAGGAAAAACATTTTTATGGGGGACATGGCATTGTTGGTGCCCAAGTGCCTATCGGTGCAGGTCTCGCTCTTGCCGATAAATACTTAGAAAACGGTCGTGTAACCTTCACTTATTTTGGTGATGGTGCTGCTAATCAGGGACAAATTTACGAAACATTTAATATGGCAGCCTTATGGCAACTACCAGTTATTTTTGTTATTGAAAATAATCAGTATGCAATGGGCACGGCACAAAAGCGTTCCACGTCCACCCCAGAACTCTACACACGTGGAGCAGCATTCGGTATTCCCGGAGACGCCGTTGATGGGATGGATGTCTTAAAGGTTAAGTCTGCAGGAACAAAAGCAGTGATGCACTGCCGTGCAGGTAAAGGACCTTATATCCTTGAAGTAAAGACATACCGTTACAGAGGCCATTCAATGTCCGATCCTGCCAAGTACCGAACAAGAGAAGAAGTTCAAAAAATGCGCGAGGAGAGAGATCCAATAGAACAAGTCAAAGGAATTTTATTGACTGGAAAACATGCTTCCGATGATGATCTAAAATCAATTGATAAAGACATCAAAGATCTCATTAACGCAGCAGCAGAATTTGCAAAAGAAAGCTCAGAGCCAGGTGTTAGTGAGCTTTGGACTGACATCTATGCGGAATAGTTGAAAAGAGAGTTATACTAATGGCGACGGAAATCCTCATGCCCGCACTTTCTCCAACGATGGAAGAAGGCACTTTGGCGAAATGGCTTGTGAAAGAAGGAGATACGGTAACTTCCGGCACCATTTTGGCTGAAATTGAAACTGATAAAGCAACAATGGACTTTGAAGCGATAAGCGATGGTATTATCGGCAAGATACTGATTCCGGCAGGAACTGAGGGTGTAAAAGTAAATAGTCCAATTGCCGTTCTACTTGAGGATAATGAAAAAATTGAAGATGTCAGCCTTGACAGTGATATTGCGAACAGTGAATCAGTTGCTGAAGCAGAAACAAATATTCCATCTCAATTTTTTCAAACCATCACACAAACTGCTACACAAATAGATAACACACCAGATTGGCCCGATGGAACCCCTCTAAAACAGCAAACTGTCCGCGAAGCACTCAGGGATGCAATGGCAGAAGAAATGAGACATGACCCAACTGTGCTACTGATGGGCGAAGAAGTTGCTGAATATCAGGGTGCGTACAAAGTTTCTCAAGGATTACTTGATGAGTTTGGTGAGACTAGGGTGATGGACACACCAATAACAGAACACGGCTTTACGGGAATCGCTGTTGGTGCTGCATTCGGTGGATTACGACCAATTGTGGAATTTATGACTTTCAATTTCGCAATGCAAGCCATTGATCAAATCATTAACTCAGCTGCAAAGACCTTGTACATGTCTGGTGGTCAAATGGGGGCTCCGATGGTTTTCAGAGGTCCAAACGGTGCCGCTGCCCGCGTTGCGGCGCAACACTCACAGGATTACGCCTCTTGGTATTCTCATATTCCAGGGTTAAGGGTTGTCATTCCTTACTCCGCATCTGACGCCAAAGGACTACTAAAAACCGCCATACGTGATCCAAATCCAGTCATTTTTATGGAAAACGAGATTCTATATGGCAAATCATTCGATGTACCAGAACTAAGTAACTTTACCGTGCCTTTAGGTAAAGCGCGGGTTTGGCGAGAAGGATCGGATGTAACAATTGTGAGCTTCGGAATTGGTATGCAATATGCTCTTGAAGCCTCTGAAAAACTGTTAGAAGAAGGGATCAAAGCGGAAGTTATTGATTTAAGAACGCTCCGCCCAATGGATACTGGTAGTGTCATTCAGTCTGTAATGAAAACTAATCGTTGCGTGACGGTAGAAGAAGGTTGGCCGCAAAATTCAATCGGGAGTTATATTTCGTCTATCCTGATGCAAGAGGCATTCGATTACCTTGATGCGCCAGTGATCAACTGCACCGGAAAAGACGTGCCAATGCCATATGCGTCTAATCTTGAGAAATTAGCATTGGTAACAACCGCGGAAGTTATCGACGCCGTTAAGCATGTGACTTACAGATAGGAACGCAAAAATGGCCGTAGAAATTCTCATGCCCGCTTTATCTCCAACTATGGAAGAAGGCACTTTAGCGAAATGGTTGGTCAGTGAAGGAGCTTCGATTACATCAGGTGATCTATTGGCAGAAATTGAAACTGATAAGGCGACGATGGAATTCGAAGCCGTTGATGACGGCGTTATTGGAAAAATTCTCATTGCAGAAGGTACAGAGGCTGTAAAAGTTAACAGCGTTATTGCAATTTTACTCGAAGAAGGCGAAAAAATTGAGAATGTCAATCTGCCAACAGAGCCACCAAAATCTGTTATCTTAGAAACGAATAATACCAAGCAGAATGATGTAACGAACCTACGTACCGAATCTCTCGCTAAGCCGCTAAATTCTGGAACACGTATATTTTCATCACCACTTGCTAGGCGCCTAGCTACCGAAAACAAACTAGATCTAAGCAAAATTACTGGATCCGGCCCGCATGGTAGAATAATCAAACAAGATGTCGAAAAAGCTACTGCATCAATACGTGCCGAGTCGCCAAACAACCGTATAAGTAAGCCCTCTGCTCAAACACCCAAAATTCAAAGTAACGACGTTAATACGGAGCAAATTCTAAAAATATACCAAGATAGAGACTTTGGAGAAATTTCACTAGACGGCATGCGAAAGACAGTTGCCTCTCGATTGACCGAAGCCAAACAAACCATTCCGCATTTTTATTTAAGACGCGACATTAAGCTTGATGCATTGCTAAAATTTCGCGAAGAGATCAATCAGCAACTTGCATCAAAATCAAAAAAATTGTCTGTCAATGATTTTGTCATTAAGGCGTGTGCTCTGGCATTACAGCAGGTTCCGGCTGCAAACGCAGTGTGGGCACATGATCGAATTATTAAATTTAAGGCATCAGATATTGCAGTAGCGGTTGCTGTGGAAGGTGGATTATTTACACCTGTTATAAAAGACGCACATCAAAAATCATTATCAGAAATTTCTATAGAAATGAAAGACTTGGCGAAGCGTGCACGTGAACGTAAACTTTCCCCACACGAATATGTTGGAGGATCATTTTCCATCTCAAATCTTGGTATGTTTGGTATTGATAACTTTGATGCCGTTATTAATCCTCCTCAAGCGGCCATTTTGGCGGTAGGTGCAGGATCAAAGAAACCCATTGTTGGTGAAGATGGTGAATTAACTATTGCTTCAATGATGAGTATTACACTCAGTGTTGATCATCGTGTCATTGACGGTGCTTTAGGCGCTCAAGTACTTGCAGCCATCACTGACAATATTGAAAGCCCTCTCACTATGCTAGTTTAAACGGCAAAGATTAACCGATAACATTACCCAAACACTGAATTAAAGCTGATTGATGAACATGAGGTAAATCAATTAAATTATTAATGAATGTGGCTTTTCTGAAAGAAATCGGGCTGGCTATTTTAACAGAGTGTTGCAAAACAATAATGCTACCTTAAATTTCGTAATCATGGAATTTACTGAATCAAATTTGAGTGCGTCAACACCTTTATTTTTCCAACTAAAGAAGCATTGCGATCGCTTAAGCGCCTTGGTGACCTTTTCCAATGGATGCAACACAAGATTACAATTCGTCAGTCATTCCCGCTAACTCGGGTGAATGATAACGAGTGTCATTCGAACTTTAAGTCTTTGAGAAAACTAGAAAACAATGTTCCGAAAATAACATTAAAGTCTCAATTTTGGTGCAAAACTTTTACGAAAAATAATTTTTTTAAATTGTATAACTATATGAAAATAAAAGAAAAAATATTCTAGCGGGAATTGCTGACAATTCGTATTGAAAAAAACGCACAAATTTAACCAACAAAACATCAGATTAAATGCAAATTTTAAAAGAAAGCAATACCAAAGATCAATAACATACAATCTTTTTAACGATAGATTTTTTTTGATCGGTGACGTATTGCCAATACCTTCTTAAACACACACGACATTGCTAGCTGATTTCTTCGCCGTCAGTTTAGCGCCTTATCTGACGCAATCCCAAACAGCGATTTTAAAATTCCTTTGTGTCTTAATGGTTTCGACGAGAAGTGCTTCAGTATCATACTGAGAATTTTGTTCCAGCTTATAACACGACATTAATCGAATTAAAGAGCTACGCGCAGCCTTTTCTAGTGTGCGTTTCATAACAACCATCATTCTCAAAACGAATAATCAAATGGAAGATTATCCCACTCTGTCACAAAAAAGATTACCACCGTTTTGTCAATAATCTTTTCCAAGCATATGATCCATCAATATTGCAGGCTGATCACATCCAGCCTCTCCAACAATTCTGGCAGGTATACCAGCAACTGTTTTACAGGGTGGAACATCCTCTAATACGACCGAACCAGCGGCAATTCGAGAGCATCGACCAACCGTAATATTCCCCAAAACTTTGGCACCTGCGCCAATCAATACGCCATCATCAATCTTAGGATGGCGAACTTCTTTTTCTTTCCCCGTCCCTCCTAGAGTTACCGAATGCAACATTGATACATCATTACCAATTCGCGCAGTTTCGCCGATGACAATTGAATGCGCATGATCAATCATAATACCTTTGCCAATTCGCGCAGCAGGGTGAATATCGACACCAAATATCTCAGAAATACGCATTTGAAAAAAATAGGATAAATCTTTCCTGTTTTGCTGCCAGAGCCAATGTCCTACTCTAAATGCTTGGACAGCCTGATAGCCCTTAAAATATAAAATTGGCTGCAATAACCGATGGCTAGCAGGATCGCGCTGATGAACAGCCACGAGATCACATTTTGCAGCCATAACTAATTCTGGTTCACAAGAAAATGCTTCATCGGTAATTTCATGAAGGATGACCATTGACATTTCGTTTGACGCTAGTTTTGCGGCAATTCGATAACTCAATGCTTTTTCAATAGTTCTATGGTTCAAAATACAGGCTTGAATTAAACCACCCATAGATGGCTCATGAACAACAGCAGCTTGCGCTTCTTTCATTACCTGGTCCCAGATTGGGTCAACCATCGCAACTTTGACTTCGACTTTCGCCATTTTATTTTCACCTCATATGATTACTTTTTGCCCACGCTGCACTCGTATCAATGATACCTATCAATTTCACTCTATCATTCACTGTTTACATACAGAATATGATTTCGACATTCACTGTAAGGTTCTTGGATTAATGACGAGATCAATTGCCGTTCGTATACTTGAAAAATGACGTTAAATTAAAAATTACTAAATAACATTACAGAATTATAATGAGATCCGAGAATTTTATCAACTACACAACTACCACTGGCGCCAGTAGGATTAGAGTGATTTTCTAGGTGCTGAAATACAATGTCTTTCGTCATAACGCCACTCGTGGTCAAAAAAATCCCCTTCCCCCAAAGCAACACCCTGACAGTACCGATTCCGTATATACAGAAACGCCCGGTGAACCTTAAAGGATGAACGACCTTTCATCTCGCGCACAAGACCGCTCATCGCCAAATTCGGAGATACCAAGAAAACATAGGGACGCGGTCATTTGAGATCACACCGCGCAAGATTTCGACGCCATTCTCACAGCAAACGTGACGATAAATATCTCGCACGCGAAGCCTTAAGGTGCCTTTTAACACCTTGTAACGGTACTTGGTTGACCAGACGATATGATCGCGATGATAAAATATACAGTGATTATCTGAACCATAATGCATCATGAGACACTCTCAAAAAATGAACTGACAAGTGAACTCCGGTTCATTTTCTGAGAGGGTTTCATTATAAAGTTGTTTATTTACAGTAAAGCGAAACCGACTGCAAGTCGGTGGGCTTACTCCCACACATGGATACTAAATTCAAATTAATCTGTGGGAATTTTCTCAGAAAATCAAAATGGTAACCAATCAATTAATAAGAAGAGCCACGTGCAAAAATCGGTGGAAATTTTGGATCTGATTGTGGAAAAAGGAAAGGTGAGAGAATATCAAAGCAACCGCTTGATGAATGCAAGCCCTCAGAAGCCGATTTATTCGACAAAACCAGCTTACATCATCACCATATAGGGCATCATGTGAACATTCGCGCAAGCGGAATCCGTGGGCTTGCACGCCCACGCCAAAAACAGAATGAAAGATGCTGTCAAGTGCGCAGTCCTCGTCACTAATCAACAGTATAAGATATCAAGCAAAGGGTGAACACTTTATGGAAGTGCTTTAAGAAAACTCGAGAACACATTCAATCCACCGGCAATCGTAATTGGTCAAAACTGGATTGCTGAATACCAAAATAACATACAAATTAGCAGAAAATTCTATAGCAAATTGATTGGTTGAATTGGTATTTCTTCAAAATAGGAACGTTTCTATATGAAACCTGACGATAAGTTGAACTCAGATATATGGATAGAATTTTATACTTAATCTGTCAAATTTTCTGATAAATTGCTCAGTTTAGATTTTTAAATCCACGCGGTGCCTTTAGACGGCTCATCATCCAGTTCGGAGCATCCATTAATCGTGATGAAATTGCAGAATGTCGTAGTTTTGCTTTCATTTTCTTAATTTTCATAACATTATCAATTCGACGATCTAAAAAGTCCCAAGTTGCCATATTATCTGAACTCTTATCTCCTATCCAGTACAATAAAGTGGTCAGGTAAACACTTGATAAAATGAGGCGTTTGGTGTGCCAACTAGTATCATTGGATGTATCCCCTAAAGTTCTTAGTATCTTATCGCAGGTTTCCCATACTAACCTTACACCTTCTAGTGAATTTTGAGGCAACGAAAAAAGCGTTATAGATCGACGTGCAATTTCTTTTTTGTCAATGGCTTCCAATCGAAATTTAACTGCGATAGAGACACAATCGCGAAATCTCCAATTTGATAAATCTGGCTCCTCAAGACGATCTAACATTAATTTGTCACCTCGTCTATGATATTCAACTGCAAGGCCAAGCGCTCCTTTGGGATAAAAGGATTGGACGGTAACCATATCGACTCCAACGTCAGTTACAGCACGATTAAAAACCGCATCTGACCATCCTTTGAATGGTACGCGAGGTAAGGCTGCATCCAAGATTTGATTTTTTATGTCTAGTTGTGTTTCCATCGAAATCGTACTCTAAATCGTTTCTGAATCACATGTTATTTTGGAAATACCAATACAGTCTCTAAATCCGTCAACAAAAATATACTAATTCAAAATATTTTACAATGGGATTTTTGATGCCTAATAAATTCGCTGACTTAAGTCATTTTGCCATCTACCATAACTTAGTTAGTGTATGTTACAAAACCTCTATTTTTCTCAAATTTCAAGAGTTTACCATGCATAAAAGTATATTTTTCAACGTGTTGACTTAACCGAAATATGTGGA
>JAPORV010000033.1 GCA_026710055.1 Aestuariivita sp. | reverse complement strand
CAAAATTGAGACTTTAATGTTATTTTTGGAACATTTTTTTCTCGTTTTCTCAAAGACTTAGAGTTCAAATGACATTCGTTACTATTCACCCGAGTTAACGGGAATTACTGATGATTTCTGTCCAATTCATTGAATATTCCTAAGTGAAAACAGGTGGATCCATTTCTTCCGATCAAGGATTAACATGGATGTACCTGATGTCTTCATTGAATTTGGATAGTCTTGAGATAATTTAGCCGTTGGATAATGCCAACTTTAAGCGTTATTCCGGTTTCTTTGCGCGTACTTTGTTTCGTGTACATCAATCATCAGCGTTGCGTTGTAATTTTTATTGATGTTATCGGTTTTCTGTTATCTCCCAAACATCCAGTACGGCTTAAAATTTATAATGTCAGTAGGCCTAATGATTAATAAGTTTACGTGTAATTTTGTAATTACTCGCCCTATTAGATTAGCTTGATTTTTTTTACTGTACTGTAGTCGAATTTTGCTTGCTGTTTTATATTGACAGAGTGTAGTGATGCCCTCAATTCTGCTTGATGACCTGTGACGTGGTCGATCATTTTTTTGCAAAGATCAATGTAAAAATCCCTCAAATAGGGGCAAAGTAGTGATAAAATTAATTCTTTTTCTTATCAACCATCTTCCCGGATTGAATCCACGGCATCATATCACGTAGTGAAGAGCCAATTTTTTCAATTTGATGTGCGTCGTTATTACGGCGAATTGCTTTAAAGGACGGTTGACCAACAGCACATTCGGACATCCAATCGCGTACAAACCGTCCGGATTGAATATCTTTCAATACTTCCTTCATGCGCGCTTTTGTTTCTGCATATGGCAAAATCCGTGGGCCGGATATGTACTCGCCAAACTCCGCGGTATTTGAAATTGAGTAATTCATATTTGCGATACCGCCTTCATAAATAAGGTCTACAATTAACTTCACTTCGTGAAGGCATTCAAAATACGCCATCTCGGGGGCATAACCAGCTTCAACAAGGGTTTCAAAACCCATTCTAATGAGTTCCACAAGGCCGCCACAAAGCACCGCTTGTTCTCCAAATAAGTCAGTTTCGCACTCTTCCTTAAAGTCAGTTTCAATTATTCCAGAACGCCCTCCTCCGATAGCAGCGCAGTAGGATAAAGCGATCTCTAAGGCATTTCCTGAAGCATCATTATGAACTGCGACTAAACAAGGCACGCCGCCGCCTTTTAAGAATTCACCGCGCACGGTATGTCCTGGGCCCTTTGGAGCCATCATGACAACATCAACATCAGGTTTTGGTTCAATTAAACCAAAGTGAATATTGAGTCCATGAGCAAACGCAATTGAAGATCCTGGTCGTAGATTATCGTGAATATGGGCACGGTAAGTTTCCGCCTGCAGTTCATCTGGCATTGTAAGCATTAAGAGATCGCACCACCGAGCAGCTTCAGAAATATCCATGACCTGTAGCCCTTCGCCTTCCGCTTTTTTCATGCTCTGTGAACCTTTACGCAAAGCAACTGCGACATTTTTTGAACCGCTATCACGCAAGTTCAGTGCATGGGCGTGACCTTGGGAGCCATATCCTAAAATTGCGACCTTTTTGTCTTTGATTAAATTAAGATCGCAGTCTCTATCATAATATACGCGCATTCTTGTTCCTTAGCTATTTCTCAAAAACAAAAGAAAAGATACTGTCCTTATCTTATTGCCTGTGTCAATGAATAAACGAATTCAGATCTAAAATTTTACTATTAATGCAGATTTGAAGGCATTGATATTGAAGTACTCTGTTTATACTCGTACGTTGTCATTCTTGTAGTTTACGTCGGTCGTATACAAAAAATTAACTACTCCAAATAACCATTTGGGAGAGATGATGGGTTATTGTCAATGACTATCTTAAGTCTTAGGTGGAGGAAAAAAATATAATGATTGACCGATAGTGATATTTATTTCGCTCCGAGCATGGCTCGCATCACAGCCTGTCTAACGGGTCTAATATTGTGAATGAAAGAAAGTCCGGCGGCGCGAACATCACGCAGTGGTTGTGCGATTGACATTGAAAACCTGTTTAATAAATCAATACCGCCGACACGCAGACGAATGTCTTTGGTTCTTTTGTTTTGATAAGCGTCAAGTATGGATCTGTCGCCTACATCCATTGGATTTTTTTTAACTAAATCCAGCAATGTGAAAATATCGGCCAAAGACATATTCAGACCTTGTGCACCGATAGGTGGAACAACATGAGCGGCTTCCGCTAATAATGCGATGCGTTCGCCCGACAATCGCGTGGCGAACTGACTGATTATTGGCCAAACTGATCGACGTGAGATTAGCTTGAGTGGGCCAAATTGATGACATGAGCGAAGGGTTATGGCCTCGTCAAATTCGGTTTCCGGTAATGATAGTAAGTCGTTGGCTTTGCGGCCAGTTTCCATCCAAACAACGGCAGATGTTGGTGCGTTATCAATGTCCGCCATTGGTACAAGTGTAAAGGGACCACCACTTTGATAAATTTCTGTCGAGGTATAATTATGTGGTATAGGATGCGAAACAACAAAGGCAAGGGCCTTCTGGCCATAATGTCGTGTTCGAACGCTGATGCCAGCGGCTTGTCGCATCCTAGATGATCGACCATCACAAGCGAGTAATAAGCGTGTTCGTATGAATGTCCCATCGTCTAGACCGACATGTGCTTCAGCTTGACGAGTAAGCAAACTTACGGCGGCTTTACCATACCAACATTCAACATGATTTAGTTTTTCAAGAAATAAAGATAATGTCTGAATGATCTTTGAATTTTGTAAGTTCCATCCAAATGGCTCTTCAGAAATTTCAGTTGAATCAAACTCTCGAACAAGGCGAGGCGAAGTCTCGCCATGGTCAACATCCATGATACGAAGGGATTGTAGTGGAGTTGCGTGTGGAGAAAGATAATCCCAAATACCTATACGTGCTAGGAATTTTTGTGCGGGTTGGAGTATTGCGGTTGTCCGTAAGTCAACATGATTTGAGTCCAAGTTGTTGATCGGTGGATTCGGGTCAATGCAAATTACGTTATAGCCAGCCTGTCCAAACGCAACTGCCGACAGTAATCCACTTATTCCTCCTCCTGCTATAAGTATATCGCAGTCAATACGCATTTTACACTCCATAAATTGCAAAGCCCATACTGGATTTTCCGTGAGAGAAACTCGTTTCTTTTCTTAAAAAATCCACTGCAAAACAAACCAAGACTTTTTTAAATCAAATTGTTCACTTGATTGTATCTGAAAGAAAAACATTTTGGAAATCAGCTTGTTTCCTACTATTTGCGTAATGAGCATTTACTGTTCTTTTATTGATGCAGTATTTTGGTGTGAAGACTTTTTTAAGGAAATATGGACATGCATTCTGAGGTTACCACATTTTTTTGTAGGGCAATAAAATGGGATGTGTGATTAAAACAGATTATAGATGTGCATTTTTTGACGTTTTGCGAACCTCAATCATGGTCTGGCGAAATTGCTCAAATAAAGAAAAACTGTCTTGCGGTCCTGGTGATGCCTCAGGATGATATTGGACGGAAAAAATTGGGCGATCAACAACACGAATTCCGCAATTAGATCCATCAAAAAGTGAAGAGTGCGTTTCAATTATGCCCTCAGGTAAAGACTGCGAATCTACAGCGAAACCGTGATTCATTGATGTAATTTTAACTTTACCTGTTCCAAGTTCTTTGACGGGATGATTGGCACCATGGTGACCATGATTCATTTTCACTGTTTTTGCGCCAAGTGCCAATGCCAATATTTGATGCCCAAGGCAGATACCAAAGATTGGTATTTGTGTGGTTTCAATAATTTCACGAATCATGGGAACGGCGTAAGAACCTGTTGCCGCGGGATCACCGGGACCATTGGACAAAAATAATCCATCTGGCGCGTGAGCAAGAATTTCTTTTGCTGATGACATTGCGGGAAGAACTGTGATTTCACAGCCCGTTTGTGCCAAACAACGCAGGATATTACGTTTTATGCCATAGTCGATGGCAACAACATGGTACTGTGTTTTTGTTTGTTGTTTGTAACCATCTGGCCATTCCCAGAGCGTTTCCTCCCAACGATAAGATTGCGCACATGTGACATCTCTGGCAAGATCGACGCCTTCTAACCCTTTGAATTCGCGTGCAGCCTTTACTAGTTCAGAGATATCAAATTGACCATTTGGATGATGTGCAAGCGCAACATGCGGTGCGCCTTGCTGTCTGATGGCGCGTGTTAGTCTTCGGGTATCTACGCCTCCGATCGCAATTTTGTTGCGGCGCAAAAACCAAGTTTTTAAATCTTCAATTGCGCGCCAATTTGAGGGTTCAGTTGGGTTCCATTTTACAACCATACCGGCTGCAACAGGATCACTTGTTTCGTTATCTGAAGGGTTAACCCCGACATTTCCGATATGTGGAAATGTGAATGTAATTATTTGCCCAGCGTATGATGGGTCGGTCATGATTTCTTGGTAGCCTGTTATCGCAGTATTAAAACATAGTTCTGCAACAGTTTGACCGGTAGCACCGAAGCCATAACCAAAAAAAATCCTACCGTCTGAAAGTGCCAAACAGGCAGTTGGTGGAGGAGGGCAAAGAGCAGACAATGCAAAGAACTCCAATCAGGAATTAGAAAATATGAATGAGGAAGAGGAATTTATCAAATCTGCTTTTAGCAAAATTTGTCTTCTGTGCATTAAAGTAACATTCACGAAATATCCTTAGTTGATTTTCGATTGTATTTCAATTAAATTTTTAACAAAAGGATTAAGTTGGATTCAATTAAATGGCAATCACTGACAGGGTCAATCTTGCGTTAAAGCAGGCAATGAAGGACAAGGCGCCCGAACGTTTATCAACGTTGCGGTTAATCAATGTTGCGATTAAAGATAAATCACTCGAGATGCGTGGCAGAGGAGATGCATCTGATGTTTCAGATGCCGACATTCTCGCGATTTTGGCTAAAATGACTAAACAACGCCAAGAAAGCGCTCGTGTCTACGAAGAAGGCGGACGAATTGATCTGGCGGAGCGCGAACGAAACGAGATTTTAATTATTTCAGAGTTTCTGCCGCGTCAGTTGGATGAAAGTGAAATCTTTTCTGCGATTGATAATGCTATTTCTCAAGTGGGCGCGGTCTCAATTCGTGATATGGGAAGGGTGATGAGCATGTTAAAAGCGAACTATGCCGGTCAAATAGATTTCGGGCGGGTTGGTCCGTTACTAAAAGATCGGTTGTGTAAGAACTGAAATCAATTCTTGCGAAGTGCGTATTGTAACTCATTGAAGAGGTTAATACGCTCAGTTTCAGACAGAAATGCGCCTATTTCTACTTCTCGCCCATTACCATTTAGTGTAACGTAATTGGGAATCGGTCCGTTTTTTTTGTGCAGTTTTGCATTTGCCCAGTATCGGTTGCAAATCCATTCTTGAATATCCCCGTCTGGGTTGCTTCGTATCAAAGAAGCTTGATTCGTCGAAAGTGTCAAAATTTCTAAAATCTGTGCACGATGATTGGATCGCCGTAATGCGATCCAAAGTCCAATAACAGTGAGCATCAGAAATGGCAATAATCCCCAGAAAGAAATGGTTCCGAGTAATGGAAAAAGCGGAAATAAGGCTAAGCAAAAAGTAAGAAAAATAAAACCGGCAAATCCTAATGGCGTTAGAGATTGGTGAGGCCATAAATGCAGTTCATGCATAGATGAGGTTGTATTTGAATATGTCCAACAATACGGCATAATCGGTTGTTTAACTTAAACACTTTGGTTTAATTGTCCATTTTGATAATTTTACTTTGGCATTCTTACTGATATACATCATCAATGCGCATACTTTTTGTCCCAATCTTCTTGCTTCGGCAATTCCTCGAAAGTATGTTCTGGTGGCGGTGACGGAAGCGTCCATTCAAGTGTATCAGCATATTCATTCCATGGATTATTTTCTGAAATCCGTGCACCGAATCTTAGTGTGAAAAAGACGACTGCAAAGAAAAATAGAAATGACGCAAATGCGATAAAGGCACCAATTGAAGACCAGTAATTCCATAGCGCAAATGCTTCTGGGTAATCAATATATCGCCGCGGCATTCCTTGGCGCCCAAGAAAATGTTGCGGAAAGAATGTTAAGTTTGAACTGATAAACATTGACCAGAAATGCAACTGACCAGCCCATTCTGGCAGTTTTCGCCCAGTCATTTTTGGAAAGTAAAAATATATGCCTGCGAAAATTGCAAAAACTGCGCCAAGACTCATGACATAATGGAAATGTGCAACGACATAATAGGTGTCGTGATAGTAACGATCTACAGATGCCTGAGCTAAAACGATACCGGTTACGCCGCCAACTGTGAATAAAAACAGAAAACCAAATGCCCAGAGCATTGGGGTTTTAAATTCAATTGATCCGCCCCACATTGTAGCAATCCAACTAAATATTTTTATCCCAGTTGGGACGGCGATGACCATTGTTGCAAGCATAAAGTAGGTTTGTTGGTTAATCGTCATTCCCACAGTGTACATGTGATGTGCCCACACGATGAACCCGAGAGATCCAATTGCGATGATCGCCCAAACCATTGGTAGGTAGCCAAAAATGGGTTTACGAGAAAATGTTGCAATAACGTGGCTTATGATTCCAAAACCAGGCAAGATAATAATGTAGACTTCTGGGTGCCCGAAAAACCATAAAATATGTTGATAAAGGACTGGGTCACCTCCACCTGCCGGATCAAAAAAGGTGAAACCGAAGTTTCTATCCATCAACAGCATTGTAATGGCACCTGCCAATACTGGTAACGATAGTAGAATAAGCCAAGACGTGACGAAAATTGACCAGGAAAACAGAGGAACTTTGAACAAGGTCATGCCGGGTGCTCGCATATTCAAAAATGTCGTAATCATATTGATTGCGCCTAAGATTGAAGATGCGCCGGATACATGGACTGCAAAAATCGCAAGATCCATGGACCAACCTGCCTCGTTGGTTGAAAGTGGTGGATATAATACCCATCCTACACCTGATCCGAGTTGACCGTTTCCACCTGGACTGAGAACTGAAGCTATCGCCAGTGATGTACCTGCAAAAAATAGCCAGAAACTGAGATTGTTCAATCTGGGAAACGCCATGTCAGGCGCTCCGATCTGCAATGGCATGAAATAATTGCCGAAGCCACCAAAAAGGGCTGGAATAACGATAAAGAACATCATTAAGATACCATGACCAGTGATCAGGACATTCCAAAGATGACCATTGGGAGTACATTCGGTTGATGCATCTGCAATCAATCGTGCGCCTTCAAGACACATGTACTGGACGCCCGGTTCCATCAGTTCTAATCGCATGTAGATTGTAAATGTTACCGAAACAAAGCCAACAAGCGCAGCTGTGACCAGATATAGAATTCCAATATCTTTGTGATTTGTTGACATAAACCAGCGTGTGAAGAAACTGCGCTGATCCTCGTGTTCGTGGCCATGGATGGCTGCGTCTGCCATATTACAAGTCCTTTTTGTTCTGTCGTTTTAGGGTTATCATATAGCACAGAATGGTAATTCGTGTAGAGCTTTTAGAAAAAATCATCAACATAAATTTGCAAACAAAGTGAAAAAATTGCATTGCTAAATATCCGGCTTACTTGATTCCGTAATTTGCATATTTCCCAAATATCTGAGATATATCGCGTTTTTAATGTGCAATATTAATTATATTTGACCATGTGGTATTGTTTTGGTTACATAATTTTAACTTTAGCAAAAAGGACCATGCCGCATGTCAAAATATGATTCGGAAAACATTTTTGCCAAAATCCTGCGCAATGAAGTGCCGTCTATACGTCTTTATGAAGATGAAGAAACATTGAGTTTTATGGATATTATGCCTCGATCTGACGGGCATTGCTTAGTGATTCCTAAAACTCCTTGCAGAAATCTTCTTGATGCGCGTCCTGAACAGTTGGAATCAGCTATTCTCACGGTGCAGAAATTATCCCGTGCGGTGATGAGAGCATTTGATGCAACGGGAGTAACAGTTCAACAGTTTAATGAAGCGGCTGGAGGTCAGGAGGTCTTCCATCTTCATTTTCATATCTTACCACGATATGAAGGGATCGGTTTGCGGCCTCCTGGAAATATGGTGGAAAAAGATTTTTTGCATGTTCAAGCTGAAAAAATTCGTGCCGCATTAGAATAACAGAGGCATCATTGGCAGTGTTATTTCCTAGGTGGAAATAAATAGAAAAAGACATTGATTATCTGTTTTCTAAGTCAACATCATTTTTATTCAGCGGTTGGTTGATTGCCGTTAAATAACGCCGTAATGATTGTTTTTTGCTCATGCTGATTACAATCTGGAAAATTTGTTTATGGTTTAATACCCGCGCTTTTTGTCTGCTCTTCCAATGATTTGACGGAATTAGGGTAATATGAAGAAAATACCGTAAAATGGAGCGTGCAGAAATAGTTTTTAGGGTCGTTTTCACTTTTTTGAATTTATAGTACCGTAATATTTGGAGTTTCCCCAAATATTTGTTTGAAATTATCCATTAAAGCTTGATCAACATCGGTCATGGAAACAAGTAATCCGAGATCAATGAAGCTGGTTATGCCATAGTCTTTAATGCCGCATGGTACGATTCCAGAAAAATGTTCTAAGTTGGGTTCGACATTGATCGCGAGACCATGAAAAGTGATCCATTTTCTAACTCTGATTCCAATGGCAGCAATTTTATCTTCAGCGGTACGACCATCTGGCAAAAGGGGTTTTTCTGGCCTTTTTACCCAAACACCGATCCGTTCATTACAGGTGTGGGCTTTGAGATTGAAAGATGCTAATGTGTTTATGATCCATTGTTCTAGAAGTCTAGAAAATGCACGAACATCTTGTCCGCGTTTATTGAGATTTAACATGACATACACAACGCGTTGTCCTGGCCCATGATAGGTATATTGTCCACCACGACCGGTTTTGTACACGGTAAACCGATAAGGGTTCAATAAATGATCTGCCTTTGCGCTTGTCCCTGCTGAGTATAGCGGGGGATGCTCTACTAACCAGATGGCTTCCTCCGCTTTCCCCTCGCTAATTGCTGTAACGCGCTGTTCCATAACTTTTAAGGAAAAATTGTAGTTAGTGAGCTCGTCGGTAATTATCCAATCGACCATTGTTGTCACTTTATTGAAAATATTTGTGATACGAGGTTTCTTTAGTGAAAATTTTACTTAAAATGAATATTATTATAACAAATGAAATCTTTGGCAGAGAAAAATGCAGAAAAGTTAACTTTTTCAGTATATTAGAAATGAATTTAATGTTTTTTGACAGTAAGCGTTCGGTTACGCGGTGATAACTTACAACACTTCATTCTTACGGGGACTATATACTTAATTATTTTAATCTCAAAGCATGATTACTTAACTCAAATTTTCTTTAAAAAAGGGCGGCCAAAGCCGCCTTAGTGTGGTTGTGTGCGCGTGCCCGATCAGACGCGTAGCCTTTGATAGTATGATTCAGGTAGTAGTCTGTGCCGTCAGTGCACTACTTTAGAGAAATTTTGGCGTAGAATTGAATCGCGTCATCGGCCTTGCCGTTCGCGACCACAGAACTTTCAGCCATGCACACGCACAAGTCGTGAGGCTGCTCCTGGACTTGTAGACAACGGTGTCATTTTATGCATTAGAATTTGGAGCAATACAGACACCATCGCCTCGAACATACGCCGTCTTAGTAGCTTTGTTTTGATCAATCGGTAAGCTACTGACATTGATCAAGCGAATCGTAATGCGTGAGCTTATATTACCATCAACAGTACCTGCCGGGTCTCGGATTAATCCGATCAGAAGTATCATAGGTGTTGCTTTCCCTTGTATATGAGGCATCACTACACGAAGACCGTGATGCGCAATTCCGCCAAATTAATCACCATACTCGTAACTTTCAAAAGCTGGAGTGATCAGTTACTTCCGTTGATACGAAAAAGAAAGAGTTAGTCGACCCGCTCCAGAACGGTGGTTAGGAATGGCACCCGAAAGGAACACCGGAACCTGTCTTTGTCCGTAACGTTCTGGATCAGGAATTGGGAAAGGTTATTCTTTGTGGTGTTGATGATAGGACAGCCGACAAGGGTTGGGTCAGCGTCAGGGTCGACCATGATACCGTATTCTTTGCCGTCGAAACTGTCCGACGGTGGTGGTGTAACATGGGACAGTTGCTCTATCACGGTGCAGGTCGGCTCCTGTTCACTGCCGATTGTAGAAGCATGAACGGCAACGGCTCGCGGACGAACTGGGCATGACAATTTCCATCTGCCACTTTCCCCAGAATCCGTAAATGGAACAAGATCGAACACCGAATGTTCTGCCCTGTCACACAGAACTTGCGGGGACATCCACTGATCAGTCGCGCGGTCATCACCGCCCTCACCGCGGTAACCATGACACGGATTGGCTTGAAAATTCAATCACAGATTGATGACAACAGGTACCCCCTCGGTGTCAACGTTTCCGCCGCGCAAATGCATGAGCTGAATAGTCGGCGTGACGGCTTCCACGGTGAGTGGAATGACACATTCATCTATCGTTCAATTTCGTCAAGTTATTTTGGCGAGAGTCTTAATTTAATTGCTTGAATTGGTATGCGATACAACGCAACGCTGTAAAACCCCGTTCTTCAGGACGGGATTTTACAGCGTGCTGGATAAAGGATTATTCTCAAACTGAGATACAACCTTCCTGT